>JAJRUU010000145.1 GCA_024277605.1 bacterium | reverse complement strand
CCTTAAACTTTGCGTATTAAGTAGCGGCAGTTCCGGTAACTCCATCTACGTGGAGACACCCCGGGTATGCCTGCTCGTCGATGCGGGTTTAAGTGCGGCGCAGACGTGTAAACGACTGGAGTCTATCGGTGCGGATGCCTCCAGGCTCGGAGGCATTGTAATCTCGCATGAACATGGTGATCACACCAAAGGTATACGGGTGCTGGCTAAACGCTTTAATATCCCCGTATACATAAATCAGCAAACCCATGATAAATTAAACGGCGGTTTGGCCGGAACTGAACAAATCTGCTATTTTGATACAGGTGAGAGCTTTTCAGTGGGCGGGCTGGAATTCGGTTCCTTCTCTGTCCCCCATGATGCGGCTGATCCCGTAGGGTTTGCGATTTCATACAACGGCTGCCGCATAGGCATAGCGCTCGATCTGGGCTATGCCACCCATCTGGTGAGGGAAAACCTCAAAAAATGTCAGGTAGTGATCCTGGAGTCTAACTACGATGTGCGCTTGCTGCAAACAAGCCCTTATCCCTGGTACCTAAAGCAAAGACTGCAAGGCCGCCACGGCCACCTTTCAAATGATGCAGCGGCCCAGCTCCTGGAGGAATTAAACCACCAGGAATTAGAGCATGTGGTGCTGGCGCATTTAAGCCAAACCAATAACCACCCCCAACTGGCTTATAAACAGGCTAAAACCGTACTGGATAAGAAGTCTGATAATAAAGTAAAACTCTCCGTAGCCAACCAGCATCAAGTAGGCCCCATAATAGAGCTATGAGGCCAACAACCCCATTGATAATTTAGTGACAATAATGTGTGGGAGGGTAGTTTTATTAATATATTAAAGAAGAGAATAGACCTAATCGTACTGGCTGTTATCATTCCAGCTCTTGTGGCTTATGTAGTCCGGCACCAGGAGGAATTCAGGTTCATTAAGCACATAGACTACCTGTTCCTCATCCCAATCGCCCTGTCTGCGCTGGGAATATTCACCACGAACGGCCTGATCACCAAGTTCTACGTAAGACTGTTCGGCACTGAATTGACTCCCAAGGAATGGTTCGGGCTATCGGCAATCACTGCCATGGGTAACTATCTGGCGCCGTTTCGGGGTGGTGTGGCCGGTAAGGCGCTGTATCTCAAAAAAAAGCACCAGTTCCCGTACACCGCTTTCCTGGCTGCGTATACCTCATCATATATATTGTTGTTCTTAACAGGCAGCATTCTGGGGCTTTTATCCCTGGTAGGTTTCTCTTTTATCTATCACTTAACCGACTGGCGGTTATTTGCCTTCTTTTTTGTAATCCTAGCCGTAATTGCAGCAGCGCTTAAAGCATCTAACTATTCCCCCACAGGCGAAGGGCGCATTGCGCAACACTTGCGCAACCTGCATCAGGGCTTGCAATATATAAAGAAAGATAAATCACTGCTGCTTAAAGTCGGGCTGCTGTTCCTCTTAAATTATATAATAATCAGCCTACAGCTTTATTGCGCTTACCTGGCAATAGCCCATGAAATCCCTTATCTGGCGGCGCTGTTTATGTCGGTGATCCTGGCTTTCTCTATATTCACCAGCATCACCCCCGGTAACTTAGGGGTTCAGGCATCCATAATCGCTCTGATTAGTAAACTGTTCGGTTTTGGCTTTAATGAAGGGCTGATGGTAGCTGGAATCCTGCGAATAGTGCTCATGGGCATCGCCTTCACCCTGGGCCCCATCTACAGCTATATATTCACCAAATCATTTACATCCGATTCATAGAAACCAAAAACCTGAGGAAGGGGGCAAAGCCCCCTTTCATTAAAGCAGGCCATGCCTGCCAAAAAGGTTACCTCAAGGCTTTGTTTGTAAATTGGTTGAAATATATTTATTGATAAGGTATTATGTGTAAGATGAATGAAAAAGCTGGAAATTTATAGGGGTATATAAATGCAAGTTTCTGAGTTGATTGCTATAACTAAATGGATTAATTCTGAGATTGTGGATAAACAGGTAGTTCATAATTACAAACAGTTGTACAACGTGCTCAATCAGAACACAAGTCGGAATCAACAAATACAACCATTTGAGTCGGAAAAAAATACCCTCATTGAAACAATTAAAAACATAAACCTTAATCAACTTACAAAAGACCAACTTGATTTTCTTAATAAGTTGAATATCGCTCCCTATGTTGGAGTTGAAGGTGTAACAAATATTGAAGATATACTCTTTATAAATGTAATTGATATCTCTACAGCCGCTACCAAATTAAATCAAATCATAACCGCAATAAATCAGGGAATTCAAAAGTCGAAGCAAATTGAGACCGGTCTAAAATGCTGCTTTGAGGTTGACGGGGAGGAAGAAAATGAAAATATTGTAATGCGTGTTAGCTTTTCTGGTGATGCAGCCATGAATAATCTCTCTGACCTAAAGAGTTGGGGCAGCATTTGGTATGAAATAGGTAGAGGCATTGCGATGGTTCATAATGCTACCCCTTAGGATATTAGAATAGTTGGTGCCAGAAAAGGTTCAATAATTATAGATTTGGCGGTCGTTTACGGCATTGCGAAAACAACCAGTACAATAATTCTGGAAGCCCTTAAGGTTATCGAAAGGGTATTAGAAATAAGAAAAAAAGCTGAAGAGATTAAAAACTTAAAGTTGAACAATACAAAAGTAGACAATGAACTAAAAAAGGAGGCCGAAGAAGCGAAGGGAAAAGGCATTAAAAAAATTATTGAAACCCTTATTAAAAAACTGAAGATTCCGTCAACTGGTGATGGCGACAAAGTAGTCGCACTTGAAAAATCAATAAGAAACCTTGTTGATTTTGTTGAAAAAGGTGGTGAAGTTGACTTTGTCGTCCAAGACGAAAAAGATCAAGACGGTACTGATCTAATCAATTTGAGAAATGATTTTGAGGAAATCAGAAAATTAGAAAATAAACTTAGACAAATTGAGCATAAAAATTCCTAGGAGTCTGTCGGGCTTAAGTTGTCAAAAATAGTGAACAAGCCGCAATTAATAAATAAATCCGCAGACAAACGTTTTTTAATTATCAACCTGATACAAAAGTCGGTTTTTCCGGCAAACTTACGCTTAAAT
>JAJRUU010000144.1 GCA_024277605.1 bacterium | reverse complement strand
TCGGACTTTGGGGTTCGTAGCGAGGCAAGTGAGAAATATAGTCCATTTTTTCGATCATTTGAGGCGAATAGCGTGACTATTTAACGAAAATGACCGGGAAAATGGATATGTTTATCACTTGTCGCAGTAGAATCATCCAAAATCCGACAGGCTCATAGGGTGTCTTGAAAAGATCGGGATTAATACCTAAGACTATATATTTCCAGCCTTGGGGCGGGTTGGGGGATGTTTTGCTGGCGACCCCGGCGCTTGAAGCGATTAAAAAACGCTACCCTGAGGCGCTGATATATTGCTGTGATACGCCCTGCAATCGTGAATTGTTGGCATATAATCCCCATATTCACCAATTTGTGGCTTCTTATAAAGGGGTGCTTAAGACACCTGAGGCTCAGTTAAAGCGCATAACTAACCGGCTGGATCAAGAAGAAGCCGTATTTTACCCCTGCTACGGTAAATTGCGCCCTTCGCTTATGGATAATCCAATCCATGCCGCTGAGCTTATATGCCGCATGATAGGCTTGTCCACTCAAGGGCATCGAGCGAGGATATATTTTTCTCCCGCTGAAGAAGCACAGGCAAAAGATATGGCCCGTAAGCTGGGTCAGCCGCTGGTTGTCCTCCATTCACAATCCACGTGCGCCTCAAACAAGGAATGGTATCCTGAGCGTTGGGAGCAGGTGATAAGCTGGCTGAGTGATAAGGGTTTTAAGGTGCTGCAATTGGGTTGCCAGAACGAAGAACCTATTCCCGGAGCTATAAATTTATTGGGACAACCCATTCGGCAAGCCTTGTGCCTATTAAAGCAAGTCCAATTATTTATAGGCATAGAGTCAGTATTCAACCATGCCGCTCATAGCTTTGGGATTCCGGGAGTAGTCTTATTTGGCGCCTCCACTCCGGTTGTTTGGGGTTACGCTGAAAGCATGAATATTTACAAAGACATTCACTGTCAGCCCTGCTTGGACCTGCTACACGATAAGTGCCAAGTGCGGCGCTGTATGCAGCAAATCACACCCGCTGAAGTTATCCAGGCCTTGTCTGTGTTGATGGATTAAAAAGGGGTAAGAAGAGAGAAGCGCAATCACAAAAGGAGAAACATGCAAGGGCAAAGACTAAAGATTGAAAGACTTGTTTCGGGGGGGTACGGCCTTGGTTAGTTGGACGATCGGGTGATTTTCGTGCCCTTTAGCGCTCCCGGGGATGAGCTGTTGGTTGAGGTTGCTTCTAAGCGCAAGGGTGTTCAGTGGGGCAGCATAGAACATGTTATTACTCACTCATCAATGCGAGTCACCCCATTTTGTAAGCATTACACAAAATGCGGCGGCTGTCAGTTGCAGCATATAGCCTATACTGCGCAACTTGAGCAAAAACGACTCATTTTAGCTGATACATTACGTCACCTGGCGGGACTCAAAGATATAGAGGTTAATCCTTGTATCGAGTCTCCTGAAAATCAGGGCTATCGCAGTCAGGTGAGGCTTCACTGTAAGGGGACGAAGCTTGGTTTCTATAAAACTCGCAGCAATACCATTATTCCCATAGAATCATGCCCGATGTTGCCGGATGCCATAAATGCTTGTATTAAATCACTCTCAGCATATCTTGCCAGCCATCCTATCAGGGGATTATCAGAAATTCAACTTTCACAAGGTGAGCGGCATCAAGTGATTATGACCCTCAAAATGGATTGCTTGCCCAAGCCGACACTTGTCAATAAACTAAAAGATACTATTCCGGCAACAGGAGCTGTTTTCCGCACGGATGGGCAGGAGAGTCTTCTGTGGGGGCAGAATCACAGCACTATTTCTATAGATGATTTAAGTTTTCGGGTTAGTTCTGGAGCATTTTTTCAAGCCAACGGCGGCTTATTGCCGACATTGATTAAGCAGGTGCTTAAAACCATTGAGCAGGAGGATGTTAGTTTAGCTGTAGAGCTTTATTCCGGGGTAGGGGCATTTAGTATACCACTGGCTAAAATAGTGAATAAACTAATAGCTGTTGAGTGGAAAAAAAGAGCAGTAGCTGATGCTATTTATAATTTAAGCGCTAACCACATTAAAAATACTATTGTATATCCGATGTCTGCTGATGGGGGCCTTGATCTATTAGTTTCCAGGAATATTAAGCCTGATGTGGCGGTAGTCGACCCGCCGCGCGAGGGCTTATCGACTATAGTGTGTCAAGAACTGAAAAAATTATCTCCCAAACAGATTATTTATGTGTCTTGTGATCCGGCCACCTTAGCTCGTGATATAAAGCAAATTATGTCAAGCGGTATATATAAGCTGGATGAAGTTCAGCCAGTTGATATGTTCCCCCATACAGCGCATATAGAATCGGTAAGCAGATTTTTACTGACAAATTAAGCTACAACACAAATTCAGTCTTTTTTTCGACGGGATGTTTTTCGATTTCCTCGGCTAAATCTTTCGATATGCCCGGTTTGTCCAGCTTATAATACATATAGTTCTTATAGCTTTCCACCCCCGGTTGATCAAAGGCGTTAACATTTAATAGTTCACCTTCAAAAGCGGTAGCCATTTCAAAGAAGAATATAAGTTCACCCCAGGTATACGGGGTGACCTTGGGTATAATTATGGTGCAGTTTGGCCGCTGTTCTTTGACCAGCGCCCATTCGGTGGCCTCCTGCGCCAGTTTAATCAGTTCCGAATATGATCTTCCGGCCAGTAAATCATCGCCGGGCGGAAGTTTTACATCTGAGCTAAAATTTTCCACCCGCATAAAGGTGACCGTTTTATTGTTTTCCCCTTCCACGTTATTCTGCTGGATGGAGTGTAAATCGTTAGTGCCCCGGCAGGCCACCGGAGTGCGGCCTACATTTACAATTTTATTTTTGTTAGGCGACCAGGTTTCCAGGCCTTGCTGATCGGCTGAGACATCCCGTGCATATTTTTTCCCCAGGCTTTCCGCCAAAAGTTGGGCGTACCAGTCGGCGGTGGCTTTTAAACCCTCTGAGAACGGCATCATGATGGCGATAGATTTGTTTTTATGTTTGTAAAGGATAGTTTGCAATACGGCATACATATAAGCCGGATTTTCATAGATTGATTCGGCAGCGCATCTTTGGGCCATTGCCCTTGCCCCTGCAAAAACCTCTTTTATCTTCACCCCAATAATAGCCAGATGCAAGAGTCCCATATTCAGCTCAGAATAGCGGCCACCTACGCCATGCAATAAAGGCAGACTGCGGTAGCCCAGTGGATCAGCCGCCTGGGCTTGATTGACCTTACTGCGTAAGGTGCCCGATTCAGTGTCAGTAATGGCCAATATCTGCTGGCCATATGTATCTCCCACACCTTGTTTAAGCCAGCGCTCGACAGTTTCCAGGGCAACTTTTGTTTCTGTCGTTTCGCCGGATTTAGAGATTACCACCACGAATGTTTCACTGGGCTGCAAATTTAAAAGTAGAGCGCTAATCGTTTCCGGATCCAGGTTGTTTCCTTCAAAATAAACCTTAGGATTTCCTTTGCGTAATGCACTGAATTCATTGTAGTACGGTGGACAAAGAGCATCCTGAGCAGCCTTGAGACCTAAATATGAGCCCCCGATTCCCAGGAAAATAATATTTTTATAATCCCTGGCTATTTGCTCTCCAAGAGACTGGATTTCCTGAATATCTTTTTTGTCCTGAAACGGTAACTTTGTCCACTCCAGTCCTAAATTTATTCTATCCAGAGGAGTGTCAATCAATTTTTTCAGGTGCTCGTGAGCAACCTGAATAGTTTTAGAAAGCTTTTGCAGCTCACCGGTAGTAACCCCATGCTTTTCGCCAACATTAAAACTCAGCATATTATTAAAATCGAATTTTATATTGTGCAACAGCATTCTCCTTATTTACCCGAAAAATTCGGGTCTTGTTATGGGCGAATCGATATTTAGTTGAAAATTATAAATTTATCAGTCTCCTATTCCTATCCCCTTGGGCAAACAAAGTTTTATTGGGCGTTGGCTTATAAACCTTATCTCGCAAGGTGTCTGGCGAATCTAGTCTGAGTTTATGAATAGATCGGGTCTAATACCAAGTTGCATTCAAAATGATACTAATTTCTCACTCGGGTAGGTCGGCCTTCAGACCGACCAAAAAGCGGAGAGCTAAAGCCCGAGAGCTAAAGCCCGAGAGCTAAAGCCCCCCCTACCCATTTAGTATATGTTCGATTGCAACTTGGTCTAACTGTAGCATTCTCCCAAAATTAAAAAGAGTTCGCCGTTTTTGGGTTTAACCGACGCTGCGGGTAGTTGTGAATTATATTCTTCTATGATTTCTTTCATGACGTGTGCCTTGTGTTTGCCGGTGACCAGGAAAATTATATTTTTGGCGTTATTAATTACCGCTAAGGTCAGGGTTACTCGTTTGTCTGCATTTCTATCGTTATCTACGGCGACAGCTAACCGCTTTTGTTCGGCAAGGGCATCTGCGCCCGGAAAAAGTGAGGCCGTATGCCCGTCTGCTCCAATCCCCAGCAGTATCAGATCAAAAACCGGGAATTCATGCTCCTGCAATCCAAAAAAGGATTTCAACTCAGCTTCGTACTTTATAGCTGAGGCCTCAGGAGTATCTTCCGCTGTGTTAATGGGGTGAATATTTATCTGGGGTATGTTGATATTCTCAATAAGGTTTTTTCGGATCATGCGGAGGTTGCTGGCCTCATGAAAAAAGGGGACATATCGTTCATCTACCAGAAAAATATGCGTCTTCTCCCACGGCAAATTTTTTCGCATCCCCAATTTACGATATAAATCTAAAGGGGTATTGCCGCCTGAGATGGCCACCGTAAAACGCCCATTTTTCGCCACTGAATATTTGGAAATATCGCCCCATTTTTTTAGAGCAAAATTGGTGGCAGCTTCCTTGGTCTTAAATGCAATTATTTTATGAAAATTATTCATCTGGATTATTACTTTTGTTAATTTATCCAGCGGCTCCTATGGATTTAATGGCTTGCTATCGCCGTTCATAGGTTCCCATTAGCTGTGCTTCGGCCAGGATATGACCCTGCATGGCGTTAAGCAGCGTTTTCTTGTCACCCGTTTTTCCTTTTAAACTAAACATTGTATCAAGCGCATAAAGTTTAAAAAAATATCGGTGCGGCCCACGACCTTGCGGCGGGCATGGCCCAGCATAACCGATACGGCCAAAATCATTTGTTCCCTGCCTGGAGCCGTCGGCTAAGTCCTCATTGGTTGGGAGTGCTTCCGCTAAATGATTTGTTTGTGGGGGGAGATTATACAGAACCCAATGCACCCAGACGCCTGCTGGAGCATCCGGATCATCACAGATGAGCGCAAAACTTTTGGTTTCCTTTGGGCTATTGCTAAAGGTGAGTGCGGGAGATATACCGATATCGTCGCAGGTGTATTCCTTTGGAATTTCGGCTTGCTGCTTAAAGGCTGATGCGGAGAGGTTCATCTTGTGCCCCTCTTTAGCAAAGCTGGTGAATTGCCAGCTGATTAAAAGTATCGTTGCCATTGTTAAGCACAGGGTGTTGGGGGTTAATATTTTGAAGGAATATAAACGTATCCGCATGGTTTCCTCCTATAACTCCCGCCACTTGCGCCCGTCTTTTTGCATAAGTTCAGCCGCTGCTTCTGGTCCCCAGCTACCGGCGGCATAATTGGGGAAATCTTTGGCCGGTATACTTTCCCAGCGAGAAATTATCGGATCGACCACCGACCACATGGCTTCGATTCCATCCTGACGGGCAAACAGGGTTAAATCACCTTTTATGGCGTCAATTAACAACCTTTCATAGGCCAGGTGCATTTTAAAGTTGAAGGTTTTTTCATAATTAAAATTCATATTAACCACATGCGATCGATTGTGCATACCCGGATATTTTACGCTTAATTGCAGGCTTATCTCCTCATCCGGCTGTATACTGAAAATGAGGGCATTTGGAGTTAGGACATCACAGACCCGGCCTAGCAGCCGTAGCGGCGGCTGTTTGAATTGAATAAATATTTCGGTGCTTCGCTTCAGCAGGCGCTTGCCTGTGCGAATGTAAAAAGGCACCCCCGCCCAACGCCAGTTATCTACATATAGCTTTGCGGCGAAAAATGTGGGGGTATTTGAAACATGAGAAACATTTTCTTCTTCGCGGTAGGCGAGCGCCGGTTCGCCGTTTGTTTTTCCGGGGCCGTATTGCCCGCGTATAGTGGACTGATAAATGTATTCTGCATCCATTGGCCGTATAGTTTTAAATACCTTTATCTTCTCATCACGGATGAGATTAGCCTCAAAGCCCACCGGCGGCTCCATAGCCACCAGGGCGATGAGCTGCATTATATGATTCTGCACAATATCCCTGACCACGCCGGCTTGCTCATAGAAGACTCCCCGGTGTCCTACGCCGATATCTTCAGCCACGCTTATCTGGATATGATCGACATAGCGCCTGTTCCACAGGGGTTCAAAAATGCTGTTGCCGAAGCGGAAGAAAATCATATTTTGAACGGTGTCTTTACCCAAGTAATGATCTATCCGATAAATTTGGTTTTCATCGAAATATTTCAGAATAAACTGATTCAACTGAAAGGCTGAGGCCCGATCACAGCCAAACGGCTTTTCAATAATGATTTTGGCCTTATACTCCCCCTTGCACATATTATACTGGCCCAGTTTTTCTATAATATTATTTACTACCGCCGGGGCCACCGCCAGATAATATAAGAGGTTATTCTTCTCCAGCAGGCCGCCAATTTTGCTTATACGCTTACATAAGCTTTCGTGGTCATCTTCGAAACGGGTCGGCAAATAGAAAAGATGGCGGCTGAATTCTTCATAGCTTTTATCATCGACGGATTCAGGGGTAAATGTATCCAGCGCATGGCGGATATAATTTCTGTATTCTTCATCGGACATCTCGCGCCGCCCAAGGCCGATGATGGAGAAATCTGTAAGAATCCCCTCTTTCCGAAAAAGATGATACAGCGTAGGCAGAAGTTTTCTCTGGCTCAAATCGCCGGTGCCGCCAAAAATCAGCATAGTAAACGGCCCCACCTCGAGGTCTTCAGTAGGGACTTCACATGCCGGTAGAAAACTGCTGTCTATCATGGAGGAATCATCACTGTTTTTATTTGACATAGGCCAATCCTTCAAATACCCTTCCTGTTTAAAACCTTTTTAACCGCCCGAATTATATCCCCGGCGGTGAGCTGATATTTTTTAAGCAGTTCATCAGGGGCGCCGGATTCGCCGAAAGTATCCAACACCGCCACCATCTCAATCGGCGCCGGTTCATTCCTGGCCAGAACCTCAGCCACAGCACCTCCCAGACCACCGTTTATTTGATGTTCTTCGGCGGTCACTATTGCTCTGGTGTGTTTCGCAGCAGCTATTATGCATGCTTCATCGAGTGGCTTTATGGTGTGCATGTTGATCACTCGAGCGCTGATACCCTCTTTTGATAAGCTTTCGGCGGCGGCTAAGCCTTCTGAGACCATAAGGCCGGTGGCAATTATGCTGACGTCATTACCGTCCCGCATGAGGTTCGCTTTGCCGATAGTGAAGGGGTCGGATTCTTTGGTGATGACAGGGAAGGGCGTACGTCCCAGCCGCATATATACCGGACCACATATCTCCGCCATAGCATAGGTTGCTTTTTTGGCTTCTATAGCGTCAACTGGTGATAATACAATAATATTCGGCAGCACCCGGGTAATTGCGAAATCCTCTAAGCACTGAGCAGTGGCGCCATCCGCTCCCACGGTAATCCCTGCATGAGAGCCGATAACCTTCACATTGCGCTTATTATAGCAAATGGAGATTCTTAAGATGCCATAGGCGCGGTTAGTCAAAAAGGCCGCAAATGAGCAGGCAAAGGGAATAAGCCCGTCCAGGCTCAAGCCAACCGCAGTTCCCAGTATGTCCTGTTCGGCAATCCCCAGGTTAAAGAACCTATCGGAAAATTCATTTTTAAAGTATTCCGCGCGGGTGGCGTCTTCGAGATCACCCGATAACACCACCACCTTCTTTTTTTTGCGGCCCAGTTCCAGGAGCGCCTCTCCAAATGCTTCCCTGGTGGCTTTCAGCTCCATATTTCACCTCCGAAAAGAAGATTCAGTGATTCTTCAAAAGCCCAGCTCCCTAAGAGCTGTTTCCAGCTGCTCCGTATTCGGGGCTTTGCCATGCCACTTTGGCTGACCCTCCATAAAGGAAACCCCTTTGCCTTTAATAGTATGGGCGATGATAAATGTCGGTTTATCCTTCACGCTGTCAAATTCATCTAAAGCGGAGATAAGCCGTTTAAAATCATGGCCATCGACCTCAATCACATGCCAGCCAAAGCTGCGCCACTTGTCAGCCAGCGGCTCCTCGTTTTTGATTTGAGCCACGGGTGCATTCTCCTGTACCTTATTATAATCTAAAATGGCGCATATATTATCCAGCTTATGCTGTGCGGCGGTCATGGCGGCTTCCCAGATTTGGCCTTCCTGTATCTCGCCATCGCCGAGGACACAGTATATTTTAAAATTAACCTTGCGCAGCTTGGCCCCCAAGGCGATGCCGCCCGCAACTGATAACCCCTGGCCCAGTGAACCGGTGGACAGTTCCACTCCCGGAACTCCGGCATGTACATGCCCTTGCAGCATACTACCCAACTTGCGGAATCGTTTCAACTCCGCCTTAGGGATATAGCCGCAATTGGCCAAGGTGACATAGACCACCGGGCTGGCGTGCCCTTTAGACATAATGAACCTGTCCCGAATCGGCCAGCCGGGTTCATCCGGCCGATGGTTCAGCTTGTAATAGTACAGGCTGATCAATATTTCCACCGCTGACAGCGACCCACCTGGATGACCGGAACCGGCCTCATGGATCATCTCCAAAATCTCTTTTCTAAAATGCCGGGCATTCTCTTTCAACACATCAATATCTATTGTTCTGCCGCTCATATCAATTTCCTTAACTTTGTTTAAAAAGAAATTAACACAGAGCACACAGAGAAAAAAATCAAAAGATTTGGACGCTGATTACCGCAGAAACTACGGATTTTAAAGGGTCATTGACCCAATCCTGAAAATCTTGTAAATCTGCGTCCTATTAAGTTTTTCCTCTGTGCCCCTCTGGGTGAATAATCCGGGTTAAGCCTTTTTAACGGCATGCCCGCCGAATTCGTTTCTCAATGCGGCGATAACCTTGGCGCTGAATGATTCATCCTGGCGCGAGCGGAAGCGCTGTAGTAATGATAATGCAATAACCGGCGCCGGTACGTTTTCTTCGATGGCTTCAAGTACCGTCCAGCGTCCTTCGCCGGAATCTTCAACGAAACCCTCTATAGTATCCAGGCGAGCATCTTTTTCAAATGCGTTTTCGGCTAGTTCCAACAACCATGATCGTACTACACTGCCTTGGTTCCATAGATGAGAAATCTGCGCCAGGTCGAGATTGAACTCTTTTTTGGCCTGCATCAGCTCAAACCCTTCGGCATAAGCCTGAAGCAGGGCGTATTCGATTCCATTATGGATCATCTTGACAAAATGCCCGGCCCCGCTTTTTCCCATATATGCATAGCCATCCGCTGGAGCAAGCGTTTTAAATACCGGTTCTAAGGCTCGGAAGGCTGCCTCCTGTCCGCCTACCATGAGACAATAACCCACTGTCAGGCCCCATATGCCGCCGCTGGTGC
>JAJRUU010000013.1 GCA_024277605.1 bacterium | reverse complement strand
GGTCGGTCAGTATAAATTTAACACTCATCTTTTGGCCCCTTCATGGCAAAGATTTATTTCCGACCATTATACCATATTCTGCTGCTAAAGTCCGACAGACTCCTAGTGACTGCGGTAGCAGAAGGAAATACAGATAAGGTTCTGGCATTACTGACTAAGGGGGCAGATATAGAGGGCAGGAGCGAGGCGGGTCTGAGCGCCTTAATGGTTGCGGCCCAGTCAGGTCACATATAAATTGTGCAAACACTATTGCAAAAAGGGGCGGATATTAATGCTAAAGGCGACAAAGATGGCAGAACAACGCTGATGTTAGCAGTAACGAAGGGGCACAAAGACATTATACGTACACTGCTTGATAAAGGTGCGGATGTGAACATAAGGAATAACGCTGGGGTCACCGCTTTGATGATTGCAGTGTTTAAGGGATGTGCCGATATTGCGCAAGCCTTGTTGGATAAAGATGCCGATGTGGAGACGAAGACCAACGTAGGTGAACCCGCCCTGATGATTGCCGATCAGGCAGGCCACGCCGACATTGTAAAAATATTGCTTGATAAAGGGGCTAATGTGGAGGCGAAAGACAGGGATGAACAGACAGCCTTTATAATAGCCGCTGGAGGGGGGCACACAGAAGTAGCGGAATTGCTTAGCCCGAATTATTCGGGTTTATAACTGATTGATAATATGATAATATGTTTTGTCAGTGATTAAGTAATCGCCTATAACCCAGGTCCAAACAAACGATAGGGCTTTATATTCAAGCGGTTAAAGTTCGGCAGGCTCCTAGCCTGAGTTTATGAATAGATCAAGTTAAGTTTGTTTTACCCGAAAAATTCGGGCAGGCACAGTCTGTTTCTTCAGGACGTTGGCTCATGCACCTTATCTCACAAGAGGTCTGGCGAATCTAGTCTGAGTTTATGCATAAATCAGGTTTTACAAGAAGGAGTCCTTATATGGCAAAAATCAAACTCGCAATTTTGGGGGTGGGGAATTGCGCCAGTTCATTATTGCAGGGAATAACTTATTATGCCGCTAAAAATGCACACACCGGCAGCGGTTTAATGTATTGGGATGTAGGCGGCTACAAACCCTATGACGTAGAAGTAGTGGCCGCCTTTGACGTAGATGCGCGAAAAGTGGGAAAAGATGTGGCTCAAGCCATATTTGAGTTGCCAAACTGTACTACTATATTTTGTAAAGATGTACCGCTTACCGGCGCTAAGGTTATTATGGGCCAGGTGCTGGATGGGATTGCCGAATACATGCAGCATTATGATCAAGACAAAGCATTTGTGGTGGCAAAAGAAAAGGAGTCCGGCAGAGCCGATATAGTTGAGGCGCTCGCCGAATCCAAGGCAGAGATATTATTAAACTACCTGCCGGTGGGTTCAGAAGAGGCCACCAAATTTTATGTTGAGTGTTGCCTTGAAGCTGGGGTTGCCTTTATAAACTGTATGCCTGTATTTATTGCCAGCCAGCCCGAATGGGCAGCACGCTTTAAAGAAAAGAATATCCCAATCATCGGCGACGACATAAAGGCCCAAATAGGAGCCACTATTACCCACAGGGCATTGGCGGCCCTGCTTGAAAGCAGAGGGGTGAATCTGGAAAAAACCTATCAATTAAATATTGGCGGCAATACCGACTTTTTAAACATGCTCGATCGCAGCAGGTTAAGTGCCAAAAAGAAGTCAAAGACAGATTCCGTCCAATCGGTACTGAAAAGCCCGCTTCAAGCAGATAACATTCAAGTCGGCCCGAGTGATTTTATTATTTGGCAGAAAGATAATAAGGTCTGTTACATCAGAATGGAAGGCACTGCTTTTGGCGGCGTTCCTATGAACCTGGAATTACGCCTTTCAGTTGAAGACTCCCCTAATTCCGCCGGTATAGTCATAGATGCCATACGATGCTGCAAGTTGGCCTTAGATAGAGGTACCGGCGGGGCGCTCTATTCTCCCTCAGCTTACCTTATGAAGTACCCCCCCCACCAGCTTACCGATGATAAAGCCAAACTCCGTATGGAAGAATTCATCAGTGGAAAAAGACCGAGTTAAAAGGGCGGGGCCATCATTTGTCCCACTCTCCCCGGTATCATTGAAGACGGCTGCATCATCTGACCCATTTGTCCCATAGGCGTGTAAGGCTTACCCATCATTGGTCCTGACATAATATTCGGCTGGTCTATTTCATTCCCATTCAATATTGCCAGACTTACATATAAATTGGTGTCACGCGCATCCTTTTCTATTTTAATGGCCGTGGAGCGATACCCTTCCTTGGCTACCAGTATCCAGCTTGGTATATGGGGATGGGGACGGAAACGGATATTTACGGTAGCATAACCGCTGTAAAGTTGCGGATTTCTGAGGCTGGCAATAACTACCCTTGCACCATGGGGATTGGTATCAACTTTTATGTTTTGGGGCGGCTTTGCAATCAAATAACGCTCAAGGTAGGGGTCGGCACTCTTCCAATAGGCCTTGGAGCAGCCCACCATTACCAACAACAATATCGCAAACAACCACAAAAAGCATTTATAGCACATGTTGTCACCCTAACAAGTGATATGGCAATTACCGTGCCCATTGGGTAATTTTACATGGGCTACAATGCTATGCTTTTCAACATATTACACATGTAGGGACATGTGTAACACTGAAAGGTTTCGTTTGAAACAATCAAATATCGGGGGTTTGTTTCTGGAGAATCCAGAAGATTAACTAAACATGATGTAATGATATGGGTAATGGGCCATACCCATATATTTGACAATATACCAGATCGGGCATATTATGCTTTTTTTGCGCTTGCCGGCTGGCGGAAAAGGCGCAGATTAATTCAGTTAAGCTTAAATAGTGATGCTTAAACAACTAGGAGTTTGTCGGGCTTAACCTGTCAAAAATAGCGAACAGGACACTATTAATAAAAAAATGGCTATTGAGCCCGGCCCACAATTTAAGCAAATCCTGGATGCGGTACTGGATGGCAAGCTGGACGGTAAGCTGAAAAACCACATGGATGAACTTAAATTTGTAAAAACGGCTTTTGGAAATGACCAGGTTAACCCGAATTGTTCGGGTTGAAACATAAAATAGTTTTATTTCTTTTAGAAAGCTGATAGAATATCCGTATGACAAGCAAAGAACTTATACCAGTACCAAGCGAACACATTGCAGGCAAAATATTTTTAATCCGGGGCAATAAGGTAATGCTGGATGAAGATTTAGCGGTACTTTACGGAGTGCCTACAAAAGTTTTAATTCAGGCTGTAAAAAGAAACATTAACAGATTCCCTGAAGATTTTATGTTTCAACTAACCAAAGAAGAATTTACAAACTTGAAGTCACAAATTGTGACCTCAAGTTG
>JAJRUU010000143.1 GCA_024277605.1 bacterium | reverse complement strand
TTCCACTCTAAGGTGGATAGATCATGGCATAAATCCCAGAGCAAATTGAAATCGAAAAAGTCTTTTTTGGGGTCAATCATCCTGATATACCTAATGTTTTTGTACCATTAAAATTTTTTTACCGGACAGTAGTGGTATTATATACTAATTGTTAGCTATAATTTAAGGAGAATATTATGTCTAAAAGGGTGTGGCAGAGTATGTTAATGTTGTTATCCTTGATGGTATGCTTTTCCTCGCCGGCATGGTCGGTCGGGCCACATGAAGAATGTGATATGTGCCATAAAGATGCGGATGAGGATCCTTATGAGTTCGCCGTAAAAGCGGATACCGAAACCATCAACCCGCATACCAAAAAACCTTTTACCGGCGTTTCTGCTTTATGCATGGGGTGTCATAATGAGGACGGCTAGCTTCCGCTCATTTTGGAACACTCCCACCCTGTCGGACTGGCGCCCACCCTTAAAGGGGTAAAAGTCGACAAAGACGATTTATCATATTCCGGGGAAGAGGGCCTGCTCTCCTGCGGCAGCTCTCATGATCGGCACCCGGATAACGAGAATTACAAATATCTGCGCGGCAAAGTTACCGGCCGCTATGATTTAAGCGGTTTTTGCTCCAGCTGCCATCCGGACAAGGGAAATAAGGAGGGCAAGGGCGCCCACGGTGAGTGCGCCCTGTGCCACAGCGTGCATGAGGGACAAGGCCCGGCTATGCTCTCGGAATTACCCAACACCTTTACGGTAAACCCCCGCACCGGCAAAACCCCGGATAAAACCGCTTCGCTTTGCCTGGCTTGTCACACTACCGAACCGGACGGAGCCGGTTACCGGCCGATCAACTTGGCCACATCCCACCCAGTGGGGGTAACCCCTAAAAAAGCCAAGCTGCCTACTGAATCTTTAGGCTTTAGCGGCGAGCAGGTACTCACCTGCCCCTCCTGCCACGACCATCATCCAGCCAATTCAACTTATTCCTACCTGCGCTGGCCGGTTAAGACCAAGGAGGATATTCCCGGTTTTTGTGCCCATTGTCATGCCGATTTTAAGGACAAACTGGCCGCAGGTATAAAGAATTTGTCCACCGGCCAGGTAGGGGTTCATAGCCGATTTGGTACTGTAAAATCGGTAGATGACTATATTAAGGTCATGAGCGCCCCGGCTAAAAAATAATAATTCGCTTATACTTTATACGAATTTATACTTACAAATTCCTCAAGCTCTCTACGGAATGCCTTGGGGAGTAAGGTTTTCCCTGATTTTAGCTGCCCTACGGCGATAAGCATGGGGATGATTTCATCATCCGGCTCAAAATCAGCGTTGTCCGCTCCAAGTTTTTGCACACCGTAAAAGTCAACAATTACGGTAAGTTTCTAACACAAGATTCCCTGTTTTTCCTCTCCCTTGGGGGAGAGTGTTCCCTCACTCTAACTCTCTCCCCAGAGGGGAGAGAGAACTAAAAGGCATTTTGCGGCTTGTGCAAAAACTTGGAGCGGACACTACTGGCTCAAAATAGTTTATTGAGCGGCGTTCTTTGATAGATTTAATAAGCTCCATAATTAGCCCTCCTTATGGGGTATCTTATGGGTTAGAATACTACCTGGTCCAGGTTAACCAACGTTCAAACAGTCTCTTAACAGTTGGGGTCAACCGGGTTTTATTATAGGCATCCCCCACCTGCTTTATGGCTTCGGCCTGGGTGGGATAGGGGTGAATTACATTGGCGATAGCACCTAAACCCAGGTTGCCCACCATCGCCAGGCTAATCTCACTGATCATCTCCCCCGCATGCCGGGCTACAATAGTAGCCCCCAATATTTTATCGCTCCCGGATTTTACATGTACTTTGACAAAGCCTGATTCTTCGCCATCTAAAATAGCCCGGTCAACTTCACTTAAGGGCTTTATGTAGGTCTCCACTGCTATGCCCTGTTTTTCTGCATCTCGCTCATACATGCCCACATGGGCGATTTCAGGGTCGGTATAGGTACACCAGGGAACAGTGAGCGCACTCAATTTCCTGCGTCCCATAAAGAGCGCATTCTGGATTACAATACGCGCAGCGGCATCGGCTATATGCGTAAATTTATATTTTAGACAAATATCCCCGGCAGCATAGATATTGTGATTAGTAGTTTGCAGCTTATCATTTACCAACACTCCACTTCGGCTGTCATACTCAACCCCTGCCGCCTCCAGATTCAGCCCTTCAACATTGGGAGCACGCCCGGCGCCTACCAGGATTTCATCAACGGTTATTTCATCCTCCCGGCCCTGGCTTTCAAAATAAATAGTTTTTCCTTTGGGGGTTTTTTCAACCCGTTTGGGTTTATAATCCAGAATCAGGCGCATGCCTTCGCTAATAAATTTTTGTTGTAAAATTTCGGCCGCAGTACTGTCTTCCCTATTTAATACATGCGCATATTTATGTAGCAGAATTACTTCCGAACCCAAGCGGCAAAAAGCTTGCGCCAACTCACAACCGATAGGCCCGCCACCCATAACCGCCAGCCGCGGCGGGCGGTTGGTCAGCGAAAATACGCTCTCATTGGTAAGAAAGCCGACCTCAGCCAAGCCGGGAATTGCCGGATGAACCGCCCGGGCGCCGGTACTGATCACCGCCTTTTTAAAACGCAATGCTTCACCGGCAACTTCTACCGTATTAGCATCCGAAAAGCGACCCTCGCCTAAAAACACATCCACCCCCAAATCCCGCAGGCGGGAAGCTGAATCATGCTGACTAATGCCAGCCCGCAACCGCCGCATACGTTGCATAACCGCCGGAAAATCCGCCTCAGCAGCTTTGGAAATGCGAATACCGAATTGCCCGGCATCGCCAACATCGGCCATTACCCGAGATGAACGGATAAGGCATTTTGAGGGGACACAACCCACATTCAGACAATCACCCCCCATTAAGTAGCGTTCCACCAAGGCTACCTTTGCCCCCAGACCGGCGGCCCCCAAAGCGGTTACCAAACCGGCCGTGCCCGCTCCGATTACCACCAGGTTATAGCGTGCTGCGGGTTCGGGATTCTTCCAGTCCGGGGGATGCACATTGGAAACCAGGGTTTGGTTATGCTCATCCTGCGGCAGTACCGGCGGTATCTTATTCATGGGATTGCTCCTTGGGCTGTAGCCTTTGACGAGCTTGCCGTACTAGTACGGCAAGGATAATAATCGTTGTTATTACAACTCCAATTAATGTCCAGGGTGGTTTGCCCTGGCTGATGCCTGAAGTTACCGCATCGGCGCCCACCACATAGAGTACGGTGCCGGGCAGCATACAAAGCCATGACCAGAACACATAGGTCCAAAAGGTTACTTTTGTAAGCCCAAAACCGTAATTCAGCAGATTAAAGGGGAAAATGGGTACCAATCTGGTAAGAGCTACAATGATGTCGCCCTGCTCCCCGGTCAATCGATCGAGCTTGCGAAACTTTTCATTAGTGGAAAGCCAGCGGACGATGGCCTCCCGGGCAAAATAACGGGCCACCAAAAAAGCCAGGGCAGCTCCCAAGGTTGAAGCGATACTGACTAAAATTACTCCCCAGACCGAGCCAAAAAGTGCTCCGGCAGCTACGGTAAGGGCTGAACCAGGCAAGGCAGCTACCACCGCCACTATATAAAGGAGGATGAACACTATTATCCCTAAAGGGCCTAAGCCTTCAATCCAGCCACGTAATAAACCCATCTTTTGGCCCAGGTCAAATGCCTTAGCCAAAATGAGCAAGGTTACGATAAGCGCAATGAGAGCAACCGGACGCCACCAGCCAGGCGGATTTTTCTTAGTATTCTCGGCCACTTCTATTTCAGTAGACATTGTTATCTATACTGTTGACTTCGTTGATAACTGAAAGCACGTATTGCAATAAACCGCATTATGTGTTATGTTACATTATGTTGATGAATATGTAATATTATTAGCGTAAGGCATTTTTGTCAACAAGTCAACTACTCTTAGTATAGCAATTATTGCGGAATCTTTTCCTTAATATAAGCAAAAAAATTATATAGAGGGGGATTGTATTATAGAGGCTAAGTGTGCTATCATTTTTTTATAGATTTGTTTATAATGAAATTGAAATCAGAGTAAAACTTAAAACCAAGGAGGGGGCTTTAAATGTCTAAGCAAGCGGAGTTATTAGCCAGAAGGCCGGATAATGTCAAGCGGAAATTGGGTTCGTCAAGTACGGCATGCCCTTTAAATTCCAAGGATATTCTAAGCGTAATTAAGGATAAGCATGTAATCCTGATGGCCTGTAATACCCGCATCAGGCACGTGGTGCCCGGAATTATGCGGGCGGCGGAGGAGCTGGATGCGGTGCTTGGCTTTGAAATGGCTAAATCTGAGGGGCATATTGACGGGGGATACACGGGACAGGATCCGAAGACTTATTTTGAAACCCTGGTAGGTTACGCTGATGAGCTGGGTTTTACCAAACCCTTCTTTATTCACGGCGACCACATCACCGTTAAAAACACCTCCGACACAGAAATTGAGGCAGCCCGTCAACTGATCGCCGCCGAGCTGGAGCACGGTTATACCTCATTTGCCATCGACGCCTCATTTAACCTTATTCCAGATAATATCCGCATAACCACGGATCTGGCGCAACCCATTATTGCCGCCGGGATGGGACTTGAGGTGGAAGTGGGCGAGGTGGGGCCCACCGGTAAGGAAGCCACCCTGTCTACGGTGGAAGAAGCGGTAGAATTTATAAGCGGCTTAAACGCCAACGATGTACACCCCCATATGCTGGCTGTCAATAACGGCTCCAAACACGGTAATTATCTGGCAGGTGAGAAAATATTTATCGACCTGGAGCGTACCGGGGAGATTTATAATGCGGTTAAAGATTATGGAGTGGTTATCGCCCAGCACGGCATCACCGGCACCCCGCTGCACCTGATCGGACGCTTTACCGAATATGGTATCCGTAAGGGTAATGTAGGCACTCAGTGGCAGAATATCGCCCACGAAGGCTTGCCCAAAGACTTAATGGATGAGATGCAGGCCTGGTCGAAGGAAACCGGCAAAAACATCAAAATGGCCACCAAACCATTTAAATCCAAGATCGACAACATCCCCCAGGCCGATAAAGATGCTATAGCCAACAAGGCTTACGAAGAAGCCAAGGCTTTTATAAAGGCGTTTAAGGCTGAAGGCACAGCTACTATGGTAATGGAGGGCTTGACTTAAAGCAAGTTGCATTCAAAATGATACTAATTTCTCACTCGGGTAGGTCGGCCTTTAGGCCGACCAAAGAGCGGAGGGCTAAAACCCGAGGGCTAAAACCCGAGGGCTAAAGCCCTCCCTACCCATTTAGTCTATGTTTGGTTGCAACTTGGTATTGAAGCACAAGCGTTTTTAAAATAAAAACCCCTTGAACAATTTATTCAGGGGGTTTTTGCTATAGCGGTTATCGCAAATTAATCCAGACCCCGGCTGGTTGTCCAATGGAACGATACTAAAATTTACTACCATTTGCTCCACCCCCTTATTTAGCAGAAACTAGAACTTCTCCAAGTGCAATACCTCTGCCAGTGCCCGCTTATGGTGCAATTTAGGACTCTCCGCCGCATAGCCCAAGGCAATAAGCGAAACCAGTTTATAGTCCTCAGGCACTCCCAACAGTTGGCTTATCGGTTGGCAATAGGGCTTTTTGTCGCCAGCCACCCAGCACGATCCCACCCCATGCGCCCAGGCCGAAAGCAGTATATTTTGAGTAGCCGCCGAGCCATCCTCCAGATAATACTTGCTGTCTTTACAGTATACCGCAACACATGCGGCTGCCTGAGCGATAAATTTACCGTATGTGGCCAGCTCAGCTATTTTCTCCCGCATATCTTGTTCGATTACCACAATAAATTCCCACGGCTGTTGGTTGTTGGCCGTAGGGGCCAGGCGTGCGGCATCGATAATTTGCTCGATTATGCTCTCCGGAATGGGTTGGTCTTTATAGCGGCATATACTTCTTCTACTGATTAAGGCTTTTTGAGTATCCATGGATATTGTCTCCTGCTGGAAAAATGACAAGTGCACGTTATAAGTACATATTTTACAAGTAGTTGCTTAAACACATTTTTTGCCCCGATAAAGTCATCATTATGTTATTATAATAGCACTTTAAGATGACAGGTCAATATTTTTCGGGTGAATAGATCGGGTTAAAATACACGCCAGAAAGTAAATTTATTGACAAAATCGCTGGAAGGAAATATTATTTAGCTTGAATCAACCCTATAATTTAAGGATTTTCATGCATAAGCGATTACCTGTGTGGGCCACAAACAAATATCCTCATGGCCCTAATGTGCTTGATCTAAAGGCCAAATTACGCCGGCAGGAGTTACATACGGTATGTGAATCAGCACGCTGTCCCAATCTGGGGGAGTGTTTTTCTCAAGGCCGGGTAACCTTTCTGATTATGGGAGATCATTGCACCAGGAGTTGCCGCTTTTGTGCGGTAGAGAAAGCCATCCCTAACCCATTGGATGAGACCGAACCCCAACGCGTAGCTGTAGCCTGTGAGCAGTTTGCTCTGCGTCAGGTGGTGATCACTTCGGTTACCCGTGATGATCTGCCCGATGGGGGGGCTGAGCATTTTGCCCGCACTATCTTGGCTATAAAGAGTAAAGTGCCCTCAATTGAGGTGGAGCTGTTAACCCCTGATTTTAAGGGCAAACCGACTGCTTTAGCTACCGTGGCTGAGGCTGGCCCCGATGTTTGGGGGCATAATCTGGAGACAGTGGCGGAGCTTTATCCGGTCGTGCGGACTGGTGCGGATTATAAGCATTCGCTGGATGTCTTAAGATGGATAAAAAGGCATACTGATTCGATATATACCAAGTCGGGACTCATGTTGGGTCTGGGAGAAACCAAGCCGCAAGTGCTGCGGGTATTGGGGGATTTACGTAATGTGGATTGTGATTTCCTGACTATCGGGCAGTACCTGCAACCTACCAGGAAGAGCCTGCCGGTTAAGGAGTATATAACCCCGGCGGTATTTGAGGAATATAAGAAGTCAGCCCTTGAGCTGGGCTTCCGTCAGGTCATCTCTCAACCATTGGCCAGAAGTTCCTATCGGCCGGTTTATTAAGGGCAAAGGAGGGAAACATGGACTGTATCTTCTGTAAAATCATCAAGGGGGAAATCCCCAGTTATACACTGTATGAAGATGATGAGATCATCGCTTTTCTGGATGCATTTCCAGCTAACCCCGGGCATACTCTAGTACTCCCAAAAGCCCATTATAAAGATTTAAGTCAGCTACCGGAGAACTTGCTGGCTGCGGCTATGAAAGTAGCTAAGCGGCTTGCCCCGGCCATTACTCAGGCTCTGGGTGCGGAGGGGGTTAATTTGTTTTTAAATAACGGCCGGGCAGCGGGTCAAATAATCGACCATGTGCACCTGCATATTTTGCCCAGATCATCTGGTGACGGCCTTCAAATACACTTCCCCCAAAAACCGTATCCCGCAGGGGAAGCAGAAAAAGTCAAGCAGCAGATATTGAGTATCCTGAACCCGGCCTATTCATAAATTCAGACTGGGTTTGCAAGACATCCCTTGTAAGATAAGGTGCATGAGCCAACGTCCTGAAGAAACAGGCTATGCCTGCCCGAATTTTTCGGGTAAAGGAGGATTAATATGGATCAGGAACCGTTAAAAAAAGAACTACAGGAATTATCACCACAGGGCAGGATTTCATGCAATAAAGCCTTTGAACTGGCGGAAAAATATAAGCTTAGCCGCTCGGAAATGGGGGAGCTGTTGAATCAACAAAAAATAAAAATATTCAACTGCCAACTCGGCTGCTTCTAACAGGCACAGCCTGTTTATTAAAAGGGGACTTTTGTCTCCTCCCATAAGACTTTGCTTGCAAAAAATGCGTGATTAGAAAGCTGACAAACTTAAGATTTTCAACTAAATACAGCATTACAACTAATAGAACCCGACCTCGTCGGGAGGAGGAATAATATGGAATGTAATACTCAGCAAAATAAAAATTCTTGTACTTGCACCTATGAACCCTGTAGCCGCAGAGGTAATTGTTGTCAGTGCATCCAGTATCATAGGCCAGCCAATGAACTGCCCGGCTGCCTGTTCCCGCCGGAAGCTGAAAAGACGTATGATCGTTCGATCAGCAACTTCATAGCTTCAGTCAAAAAGTGAGGGGTCACTGACTCCAAGGGGACAAGTCCCCCCGGGGATATATCCCCAAATACAGGCAGAATGTTTTTGCCTGGAACTACTGCTATACCAACCAGATTTAGCTATAGGATAATTTCGATGTTTCGGTATATCCCCAAGCCGAAACAGGTTAAGGAGGGCACTGCCTTCCGTGTTTTCGGCTTTAGGGCAAGCCGAAACATCTGGAATTATTGTGTGTCATTCTGAGCAAAAGCGAAGAATCTCTTGTTAGACCCTTCGCTTCGCTCAGGGTGACAGACTGTATATAAATTGCCAAGCGCCACTTTATGGTTGCCATAATCACTATTTCTGCAGCTTAGAAATAATTTTTTTGATATCATCTACACAATTTATTCGATAGTCTTCTTTAACTTGCACTCTCTTCCCTAAAAGGTCTAATCGTCCTGAAGTAAGTTTATAAAATGGACAGCCTCTTGCGTATGCAACGACTCCAGTCGTTTGAAAGTCTCTGATTTCTATAACACCTTTTTCAATGTTATTAAATGTAAAAATATTTCCGTGTTGTTGTATTAGAGTACTAATATCGTTATCTATCGCAGTCAAAACTGTATGATATGCAGAAGCAGCCCCCATGTATTGTGTAATGCGATTTTTTAGAACCAAGTGTACCTTGGGTAATTTTCGATTAGAGATTTTTAATTTTTCGGCAAAAGCATATTTTGCATAAATTTCTGAAGGCAACTTTAAACCATAAATTAACTAAAAAACATTTTGAATTGCACGACGAGATGAATCATCAGCCATTACTGGCAATAAAAGAAAACTAGCTGCTGATAATGCAATTTGCGTATAGATTGAGAAACTTGGATTTGTGTCAATGAAAACAATATCATAATTATTATCTAATGGTTTTAGGAAATCATTTAACCAGTCAATAATTGCAATCCACGTATCAGTACCAGGAATTTGATTGTTAGCTAAAGTTGAGATCGCATTCGCCTGAAGCTCCAACAAGGGGTCGCCACATAAAAGATCAATATTACCTGGAATATTTGTATTATATGTATATGGTTTTGTTAAAAAATCTACAGGATCAAAGGTTGGCGCACTATATGGAGAGGGTAAACGTTTTTGGAAGTAACCACCAATGGTTGCTCGGACTGGTTCGCCTTGGCGTTGTAGTAGCTTATCACTACCCTTATGATGAATACCGCCTAAAAACAGTTCATAAAGATTTGCTTGGGGACACGCATCAATTGCAAGAACTCGTTTATTTGCATTATCATTTGCATAACTACATATTGTCTGAAATGCCAGGCTGGTCTTTCCTGTACCCCCTTTATTATTCCAAAATGCATATTTTTTCATGACTGGGTGTCCTCCTTGGTTTTTAATGTTATTTAGGACTTTTCTTGGCTAACAATGACATTGTTGCATACATATTGTACGTTGTCAAGTACATTTTGTCCGCAAGCTTAATTAGGGTCAATTCTCGAATTATAAGCTTTTTTTCTCAATCTGTCGCATAGTATACTTCTACCCTTTTAATTCAATCGAAATCGGCTCATAAGTTGGAACAGGAAAGAGGGACTCGCCTTTATTATATGCCGACAAAAAAATTATCCCCTATTATTAAAATATGCTATATTACGGGGGAGACCTGACGAGTCAGGTTTTATTATAGGCAAGCTCATATTTTACATTGCATCCCTATACGCCTATGAAAAAAAATTTGTATTCGATAGTACGGTAGTGCTGTACGATCCTGGCGCTATTTTCAATTTCCAGGATAATAATATCATTATGCCTATCACGATTATCGAGGAGACGGATAAGTTTAAAAAGGATTTTACGCAAGATAGGGCGATTGCCGGGCATATTTATCTTATAAAGGGCGAGCGTTCTTCGCTGGCTGACATTGCAGCCAGCCTTTTGTGAACAAACCATTAAAGTGTTTATTAATTGAAGTTGCCATAGGAGTTATAAATGTACGAGCTTAAGGTTGATGAATATTTTTCGGCTGCGCATCAGTTGCGGGAGTACCAGGGGCAGTGCGAGAGGCTGCATGGGCATACCTGGCGGGTGCAGGTAGCGGTGCGGACGGATAAATTAAACGATATTGGGTTGGCGATTGATTTTCGGGAGTTAAAAGGCGCGCTGAACCCCCTGATAGAGCTGCTTGATCATAGCTGCTTAAACGAGCTGCCGGTTTTCCAAAAGCAGAATCCCTCTTCTGAAAATATCGCCTGCTGGTTATATAATGAATTAAAACAAAACCCGGCGCTGGCCAGCGTGAAATTGCAGCTGGTCAGGGTGTGGGAGTCAGATAACGCTTCTGCGGCTTACTTTGAGGAAACATAGCCTCAAGGGGACTAGTCCCCGGGGGGGCGCCTCCCTTTTTAACGGCAGACAACACTGCCTGCCCATTACTTATGGATACATTTGATCCAAAAATTTCCGATATAGGTGAGTTTGAGCTGCTGGCGCAAATAAAGCAGCAGCTGGCAACCAGCTCTCCCCATGTCATTCTTGGAATAGGGGATGATGCGGCTGCCTTTAGTCTGCCTGAGGCGCGCCTGGGTTTACTCAGCAGCGATCTTCTGCTTCAGGGGGTGCACTTTGATTTAAGCTATACCACCCCTTATCAGTTGGGGCAAAAGGCGCTGGCGGTAAATATAAGCGATATTGCGGCTATGGGGGGCGTACCGTGCTATGCCTTGGTGAGCATGGCGCTGCCTGGTGACTGTCCTGTTGCGTGGATAAGCGAATTCTATAACGGGTTGAAAGCCTTGGGGGAGAAGTATGAAACTGCCATAATCGGCGGGGACACCTCAGCCTCCCCTAATATAATAATGATTAGTATCAGCATTTGGGGCGAGGTGGAAGCGGAGCTACTGCTTAGTCGGCGGGGAGCAAAGCCGGGGGATCAGGTGCTGGTTACTGGGAACCTGGGTGAGGCGGCGGCCGGGCTGGCGCTACTTAAAGCCAACAAGCAAAGTTCCTATCCAGATTTGGTGCAACGCCAGCTTACTCCCATCCCGCGATGTAGCGAGGCGCTCATAATCGCTCATGGCAGATGGGCGAGTTCGATGATAGATGTAAGCGACGGGCTGGTGTCTGATATTAAGCAATTGGCCCGGGAAAGTAATGTGGGGGCTGAAATATGGCTTGATAAATTGCCTATATCCCAAGCAGTAGCTGAGGTAGCCGGGCAGTTAGGTGTCTCGGCGTATGAATTGGCTATTAGCGGCGGTGAGGACTATGAACTTTTATTCAGCGTACCGCCAAATAAGCTCAATCACTTGCTACAGGAATTTACCCGGCAGCAGACCCCATTATCCATTATCGGTTGTATTAAAACAATGGAGCAAGGGGTTTGCTTTCTAGGTGAAAATGGGCAGAAGATTGTCCCCAAAGCAGGATACGAGCATTTTAGCCCGAAAAATTCGGGTCTTGTTATGCGCAAATCGAGATTTAGTTGAAAAGTCTGAATTTATGAATAGATTGGGTTGTTTACTTCAAGCTGCTGTGCCACTTTCGCCTAAACCCGGCGCTTAACGTAAACGTGATATTCCCCGTCAGCCTCTGTTAGCCCCAGGAATTCATGGCCGGTGGCTTCACACCAATTGGGCATATCCGCCTTTATATCCTCATCATCGGCTACCACTTCCAGCACCTGCCCCACTTGAATCTGCTTTATGGCCTTAGAGGTTTTCACAATCGGCATGGGGCAGTACAGCCCCACTGTATCCAAACTCAGATCAACGCTTACTTTATCCATTCAACTGCCTTGTTTATAAAGAGGGGACATCTGGCGCAGGCGGTCTACAATCGGCGGCAGTACTTCTAAAAAACGATCCACCTCGGCGGCAGTATTATCCTTACCCAGACTGATGACCATTGAGCCGTTAGCGGTGGCCGCATCGATGCCGATAGCTTCCAGCACCTGAGAGCGCTTAAGCGCAAGCGACGTACAGGCTGAACCCGATGCCACCGCAAACCCCTGCATATCCAGAAACAGCAACATTGATTCACCCTCGATAAATTTAACACACAGGCTCACATGCCCGGGGATTCGCTTGCTTTTGTGTCCGGTAATAACAATATCTCCGATTTTATCTTCTAAGCCGTTTATCAGTTTTTCATGTAAATATGTCAGTTTCTTACTTGTTTCCGGCATATCGCGCCCGGCAAGCTCGGCGGCACATCCCATACCTGCAATTCCAGCCACATTATAACTGCCGGCCCGTTTACCGCCTTCCTGGGTGCCGCCTTCAATATGGGGCAAAAAGCGGGTGCCCTGACGGGCGTACAATGCCCCGACGCCCTGGGGGCCGTGAAATTGGTCGCTGGCCAGGCTGAGCAAGTCCACCCCTAATTCAGCAACATTTATCGGGATGCGGCCAGCGGCAGCCACCGCATCTGTATGCAGATATATTTCTTTATCCCGGGTGATTCTGCCGATTTGGGCGATAGGTTGGATGGCGCCCACCTCATTATTAGCCAGCATGATTGATACCAGGATGGTATCCGGGCGAATAGCAGCTTGTACCGCTTTCGGATCCACTATGCCCTGTTCATCCACCGGCACATAAGTTATCTCAAACCCCTGACGGCTTAAACTCTTCAGCGGGTGCAAAACGGAGTAGTGTTCTATTTTAGAACTAATAATATGCCGCCCCTTCTTCTGCCGGGCCTGGGCTACCCCTTTTATGGCCAGATTATTGGCCTCTGAGCCACTGGCGGTAAAATATATCTCTTCAGCACTGGCCCCAATCAAGTCGGCAACCTGTGTGCGGGCCTGATCTACAGCAACTTTAGCGGCCTTACCCACCTGATGCAGACTGGATGGATTGCCATAATGCTCTTTTAAATAAGGCAACATGGTCTCCACCACCTCCGGGTAGGGGGGGGTACCGGCTATATGATCAAAATAAGTAAGCGGCATAAGTCAACACTCCCATCGATTTATTTTATATAGCTTGCGTTTTCATAACTGAATAGCCATTTGCAAAAGTCCTGCCTGGGTAGCCGCAGGCTTATAATCTGCGATTTGCAAGCCACACGAAAACAAACGCTTACGCAAACTAAAGTTTGCGGCTGGGACATGTCCCCCTTTAATTTTGAGACTTTTGCAACTACCTCTGAATCGCGAAGTAAAAATAGTATGGTGTATTTTATAATAGATGTCAAGGACTGTGCACCTTGAAATATGTGGTAGGTAATGGAAATGTGGGGGGGTATGTACTAATAGGAAAATATAAATTGGATACGCCCTTGCCACGATCTATTCATAAATTCAGACTGGGTTTGCAAGACATCACTTGTGAGATAAGGTTTATGAGCCAACGTCCAATAAAACTTAGTTTGCCCAAGGGGGCAGGAATAGGAAGCTGATAAATTTATATTTTTCAACTAAATATCGATCTGATCATAACAAGACCCGAATTTTTCGGGTTACTTTTGCTGGCGGAAAAAATCAAAGCGCAGCTCCAGCATCTGCCCTTCGGTTATATACAGCCCCCTGTGCCATTTTTCTTGCCGTGTATAAAATTCCTGTACTCGCAAGTCATATTCTCCAACCGGTAGCACGAGTTGTGTTTGTTCCTTGAAGCTGGCTCTGGTCTGCTTATAGGGCTGGCTTTCTCCTCTTTGATAGGCCTCGATCCGGGCACTGCCGGTAGGTTCCCCATTTAGGGTGACTCCCACCAGAAATCCGGCAGGGCTGAAATTAATCTCAAGCGGGTATATCTCCCCAGCTCCCACGGTGATTCCCCTGCTCCATTTCACCTGTTGCACCGCAAAGGAAAGTGTTTCTATATTATAGATACCGGGAGGGATATAGATGATTTGCGGTTGTTTGACCTGGGCTTGCACTTTGCGACGGGGTGTTTTCTCGCCCTGGCGGTATAAATCAAAGCGGGATTCAATGCTCAACGCTCCATTAACGGTAGCTCGCAATTTGAAACCTGCCCGTAAAAAATCAAATTGCCGCTCCAGTGAATCACCTTGTTTTACTTTAACGTTGCGCCACCATTGCTCACTTTCGGTAGTACGCTCCACCACCTGAATATCCAGGCTACCCAGCGGCAGGTAGATGACCGCCTTACCGCCTAACTCTGCTTGCCGCTTGCGGATAAGCTCGCGGGTGCCGCTTCGGTAAACATAAATATCCGCTTCCACTGTCGGTTCTTTATTCACAGTTACTTTTGCCTGTAGAGCGCCACGCAGGAAGTTGAAGTTTTTCTCAACAACCTGGCCCACTTCCCCGGAAAGTCCCCTTGCCCATTGTACGCTATCTGTGCTGTGTTCGCGCACCTCCAGATCGTATAATCCGGGCGGGGTATAGATCACTTGTTTTCCTGCTAAATCGGTCGGGCGGGTACGGATGGGAGTGGTAGAGCCGCTGGGGTAGAGCCTGATGGTAGCCTCTGAAGTGGGTGCATCGTTTACGGTAACCTTTACCCGGAAACCTGCGTCTACCGCCTCGGATACGGTTTGTTTGAATGCTTCTTTTAACTCCAGGGCATTATTGGCGCCCATAAGCATCCCGCCTGAAGCCTGAGTGATACATTTTAAAAGCGACATGGATTCTTGTGTAAGGCCGAAACCGATTACGTGGATAGTAGTGAAAGCCCCTGCTTGCATTAGCTTTTGGGCTGCCTGACAGGGGCTGTCTTCACAGGTTTCAATGCCATCTGTTATCAGGATTGCAATCCGCCGCTGCTTTTGGGCTGGGGGGAAATCCAGGGCCGCCTGGGTCAGGGAGTAGGCGATGGGAGTATAGCCTAAGGGTTTTATCCGGGATAGAATTTCTTTTAAGCGTGTAATGTTAACCTGTCCGAAGGGGTACTCTAAAGTGGAGTCCGTACAGTCTTTTTTTTTCTTGGATGAGTGGTGTCCGTATACCCGCAAAGCGAATTTCAGCTCCTGGCGATCTGCCACAAAGGCTTCGCTTATAATCCCCTCAACCACTTCCTTGGCGATCTGCATCTTTGGACGGCCTTCGACTTTACCGGCCATACTGCCCGAGGCATCCAAAATCAGCTCCACATACACCTTAGGCGTTTCCTGGGCGGTAGCCAAGCCTGGATAAAGAAGCAGCATTAACAGAGAGAAAAGCAATAAAAAAGGCTTAAGCGTTAGGTTTTGTTTTATCAAATCTATTCTCCGTTTGGTTAGTTCAACTCTTACATGTTAACATCTAAGGTTTTAGTATGCAATACAATACATTCGATAGTGAGCGGGTTTTGGGTTTTAAACGACTCGTTTTTTGGCCTGGTTTTGGCCTGGTATAGAAAAAACATATAATCGGATTTATCTGGGCATGAGCCTCCGCCGTCGGTTGTATAACAACTGACAGGAGGCGGAGTTTAGCGTAATGGTTTATCGCATAATTAATTCCGGTCTTAGCCGGATTTTTGCCCTTTACATTATATAAGTCTTATACTATTATGGCGAAAATCAGCCGGGGTCATGACCCTTGGGTCCGTGACCCTGCTGCTGGAAGCTGCGGCTTGTATTTCGGAAGATGTGTTTTATATGATTTCCTGCCCGAGGCAGGTTTAACGAAAAAACATTTAAAGTCAGTTAGTTTAAGGAGAGGGTATGTTAATGTGTAGAAAAATAAGTTTGGGGTTATGTCTGTTGGTGTTTAGTGGGTGTGCCGCTAAGAGTAAGGCGGTCTATCGTCCTATATATACTTCAAATCACGATTATGTAAAATTAATGAAGGAAGTAGATGTGAAGACGGGTGAGTCTTTGGAAAGCATCTATGAGCATCCGCAGAATCTGACCCAGGAGCAGTTTAAGCATTGGCTGGGAGCTATCTATTTTGAGCAGTATAATTGGAGTTCCTTCGGGTTTGATAATAAATGGGTTAAAAAGCGGGTTTTTGAAGCAAAAGCTATCGATGAGTTGGCCCCCCAACTGGTGCGCGCCTTTTCCCAGGCTGGCGCTTCAGATATCGTTCAGTTCAGTATTACCGACCGAAGTGGTGATAACAGCGGTAAAATGTGGATTAAGGATAATCAGTGGGTGTGCGAATTATACCAAATAGATGGTTATGGCTTTAAAGGTAAAGACAGCACCAGACTGGATAATAATGATTGGAGATTAGTTGAATCTAAGGGGCTTACTATTGCCCACGACCGAGCCAGGAAATGCTTTACGGTAGGTATTGACCTTGGGACTGATCTGAGTCAGTTGCAACAGGTACAAACTCAAACACAGCAGCCTGAAGCCGAAAATGCACCGCCGCCTTCTCCCGCATCATATAAGACTGAATTATATCATCCATCCGCACCCAATCCGCAGTTACAAACCACCGACCAGAAGATGCGTTTACTCAAGCAATGGCTGGATGACGGTATTATTACCAAAAAACAGTACGAGCAAAAGGTGAATAGCCTGATAGAAGGGTTGTAAACCAGAAAACATAACAAAAAACAGTTGACAATACTATTACTCCTGTTTATAATGGAGACAATTATCTGTGTATTATGTATGTTGTATTAAATGTTTCCCTTGGAGTGTTTTGCCTATAGGCAATTATACAATATAAACTGCGTATCATTACTCTAAAAGGCAATTGGGGACTGGTTCCCCCTTTTTAAAGATACCCAGTAGATATAGAATGCAAAATCTGTTGATAACCAAAGAACATTATTGGATTGTGTTAAATAAAAGCTTGACAAAGCAGCCGACACATTGTAATAATGTTGTGAATTAGAGAAACATCAAATCCAGAACAAAAGTAAGCGGCAATGATGACTTGTTATCGCTATAATTATCAGGTAGATGTGTTGAGAAAACAAAAATCCCATGGACGGAGTCTTGGGGTTTTTTTGTTGTTGGGCCAGCGTAACTTGCCATTATAGGCATTAAAAAGAGGTAACATATTGAATTTGAGTTTGATTTAGTGAATTTGATTATATTTGAAGGAGGTGATAGATGGTAAAATTACCATGGTCTTGTCTCTAGTTTGAAAGCGTTTGGAAGTTAGTCAGCTAGTGACAAAGGTAAAATTTATAATAGTAGCAGTTAGTAGTGGGGGGTTGCTCGCCCGACGTAAGCATGAAAACCTGAAAAGAGGAGGCTGTAGATGGTTAAGAAGAAATTAGTATTAACGCTTGCAGGATTATTTATCCTGGGGGCTAGCATAGGGGTGGCCAGTGACGCATTTGCCCGCATCCGCCGGAATGAAGTCAGGTCAGAGCATATCCGGGACGGCGAGGTAAAAAACGCTGATATAGACGCTGATGCGGTGGGCAATGCTGAGATGCTGGATAATGCAATCGGTAATGCTGAGATGCTGGACAATGCTATAGGCAATGCTGAAATGCTGGATAATGCCATCGGCAGTGCTGAGATGCGGAATAATGCAATCGGTAATGCTGAGATGCTGGATAATGCAATCGGTAATGCTGAGATGCTGGACAATGCAATCGGCTGGGCTGAGATGCGGAACAATGCGGTAGGTAGTCTCGAGGTAATCGATGAATCCATAACATCTTATGATCTGGCGACCGATTCGGTGAATACATCCGAATTAATGGATGATTCGGTAACCAGCGCCAAGATTGCATCTGGTGCGGTAGGAAGCGATGAAGTAGCCGATAATTCTTTAACGGTAGATGATATCGGGCCTGATGCAGTGGGTAACTCTGAAATGCAGGACAATGCCATCGGCAATGCTGAGATGCGGAATAATGCAATCGGCAATGCTGAGATGCTGAATAATGCAATCGGTAATGCCGAGATGCTGGATAACGCGATCGGTAACGCTGAAATGCAGGACAATGCAATCGGCTGGGCTGAGATGCGTGATGATGCAGTGGGAAGCATTGAGGTAATCGATGAATCTTTAACCTCTGCAGATCTGGCGGCTGACTCAGTTGCGGCCAGTGAGATAGCTACAGGTGCAGTGACCACCGATGAGATATTGGATC
>JAJRUU010000142.1 GCA_024277605.1 bacterium | reverse complement strand
TGGTTTTTATTATATCCCCTTCGCTATTTATCATAGCCACCTGTTCGCCGACATTTACCGTCCCGGAAAAGATTCTGCCGATAGCCAGTCTGCCGACATAGTCGCTGTAATCAATGTTGGTCACCAGCAATTGTAAAATACCATTATTGTCACCTTCAGGCGCTGGTATTGTTTCGATTATAAGCTCAAATAAAGCAGTTAAGTCAGTGGCTTTTTTATTAATATCCAGGGTGGCGGTTCCCACTTTTGCGTTTGTATAAACCACAGGAAACTCAATTTGCTCTTCGGTGGCATCCAGGTCGATATAAAGATCATAAACTTCCTGTATTACTTCCTGAATCCTGGCGTCAGGCCTGTCGATTTTGTTTATCACCAATATCGAGGGCAGGTTAAGTTCCAAGGCTTTTTTGACCACAAACCTGGTTTGCGGCAGGGGGCCTTCTGAAGCATCAACCAACAACAAGACACCGTCTACCATCTTCATGGTTCTTTCTACTTCTCCCCCAAAATCGGCATGCCCGGGGGTATCGACGATGTTTATTTTTACCTCGTTGTACGAAACGGCGGTATTTTTGGCCATTATGGTAATACCCTTCTCCCTTTCCAGGTCGATATTATCCATAACGCGTTCTGCCATTTTTTTATTATCCCGCATATGCCCCGCCTGTTTTAACATGCCGTCCAGCAGGGTGGTTTTGCCATGGTCAACATGGGCGATAATGGCAATATTCCTTAGCTCGTTGTGTTTCATGAATCCTCACATTCTATATAAAGGTTGTTTAACGGAAGGCTAGGATACTATCACTATATTTCCAAATATACAACACAGGATAGTCGATATGTGACCAGCAAGTCAGCTGGGAGTCTGTCTGAATTTATGAATAGATCGGGTTAGGGTACTTTATTTATCTTTTGGAGAAATTTTAGCCCAGATTTTATGCCACCAGGTTCTTTTAATTGATTTGCCTTTACGTTCCTCTACAAATTTCTTCCAACGGTTGCGATCATTATCAGTAGCTTCGGTGATGAACATACCGATGGAGAACTGGTAGGGTGATCCGGGTTGCTTCCCACTGTACCACAGAACCTTTCCTCGTAACTGCAAGGGTGGGCCGACATCTGGAATTTCAAGTTTCATTTGTAATTGTTTTTCCCCTTTCAGGCAGCTTAAGAAGATTTCCCGGTTGTCAACCTTTGTGGTATTGGTTTCCAGGCAAAGCCCATCCCTGGAGATGTTGCGTGTCTGAGCATTAACAATTACAGGGTGAGTTTTGCGGGTGGCAATATCAAACAACTTAAATTTTACAGGTAGGGAAACGGACAGGCGCAAGGATTTGCGGAGGTCAAAACCCTTGCCCTTATCCCGGCTCATGGATTAATTCCAAAACAATACTGGATATACATTGGCAGATTCATCTTTTTATGCAAACCCCCAGCCATATGCTTTTTTAATTAATACCGCTAATAAGCCAATTATGCTCAGTAGTGTCCGCTCCAAGTTTTTGCACAAGCCGCAAAATGCCTTTTAGTTCTCTCTCCCCCAAGGGAGAGGAAAAACAGGGAATCTTGTGTTAGAAACTTACCGCAATTATTGACTTTTACCGTGTGCAAAAACTTGGAGCGGACAACGCTGAATTATGCTACGATACAGAGAATCAAAAGGTTACATCTATAATCACTAATGGTACTACTAAATTAACAACTTTGTCCAGTAAATTCCTGCATATGTTAGCGCTAACATAGCCGATACGCTATAGAATAGGTCGACGGCAGGAACAGGAAGCTGATAAATTTATAATTTTCAAGTAAATGTAGATTTGCGCAGGACAATACCCGAATTTTTCAGGTTCAGGGTGACATGTGGGGACTTTTTACGAAACCGGCAAGTGTTACCCTCCACTATTGAACCGTCGCAGTTTTAATCTTGTGAGATAGCCCAAAGAGTGCTATGTTTGCAAAGCGGGTTATGGATCCGATCTATCAATAAACAGAGTGTATTTGCATGACCTTATAATAAGATAAACGCATAAAACCGACATCCTGCAAGACTTGCATTATTCGGGTGAAATGGGTGAAGCTATGCTGGAAGAAACAGGCCTGGTAGTGGAGCGAATCAGCTCGGACAGGGTTAAGATCAAGGTGGTGCGCTCATCCGCCTGTGAATCTTGTGCCTCAGCCGCGGCTTGTCAGGCTTTATCAGGCGGTAATGAGATGCGGGTGGAGGCTCATGATAAACTAGAAGTAAATGTGGGGCAACAGGTGGTGATTGCTCTGCCTGAGAAAACTTTACTCTGGGCCTCGTTTTTAATCTATATTCTACCTTTAATGAGTCTGTTTATCGGCATTGGATTTGTCAAATGGCTGCTGCCTCACGCTTCCCAAGCTTTGATAATAGCCGGTGGATTGGGGGGGCTGGCGCTGGGTTTTTTTGGCATCCACTACTATAGCCGCCGCCTCAAAACAAGCGAGTATTTACCAGTGGTTGTGCGTACTGCTGAATAAAAAATATAGCACTCGAGGGCACAGAGAAAAATGATAAAGGAGATAAAAAACGTGAAGCAGGGATTATGTTGCCCGCAGTGCGGCACAATGGTTAAAGAATTCAGGAATCCAGCGCCTACGGTGGATATTATTATCGAATGTAAAACGGATAATGGCAAACAGGGTATTGTGTTAATCGAGCGTAAAAATCCGCCGCCGGGTTGGGCTATCCCCGGCGGGTTCGTGGATTACGGGGAGAGCCTGGAAGGGGCTGCGGTGCGGGAGGCTAAGGAAGAAACTTGTCTGGATGTTGAGCTTCTTCGCCAATTCCATGTTTATTCAGCTCCTGATCGCGATCAGCGTCAGCATACCGTCTCTACTATATTTATCGCCACCGCTGAAGCTGAACCGAAAGCAGCTGATGACGCCGTGAAGGCCGAAATATTTGGCGCTCATAATCTGCCGGAAGAAATCGCCTTTGACCACCGGCAAATACTGGAAGACTATTTTAAGCAACGCTATTAAACCAATAAGAACCTGTCCTCAAGGAAACAATATGTTAAACGGCTTTATCAATGAATTGGCTAAAAGAACACTTGATGGTTACCGGATAAATTTCGCTGAAGCGCAGCAGTTGGCTCAACTGGATGATTACCCGGATGATTTGTTATATGCTGCCAATCGCATAAGAAAGCGCTTTAGGGGAGTTGAAATAGACTTTTGCTCCATTATAAATGCTAAATCCGGGCGCTGCTCGGAGGATTGTAAATTCTGTGCTCAATCTGCTCACTACAAGACCTCAGTGCAGGAGCATTCCTTATTGGGAAGTGATAAGCTGTTCGAAGGGGCGCTGGCCGCAAAGTCAGCCGGGGCCTGCCGCTATGGGATTGTAACCAGCGGACAGGGCATAAAAAATAAAGCGGAATTAGAGCAAATCTGTGAAGCTTTAGAGCAGATAAAAAAACAAACGAATATCAACCGCTGTGCCTCACTGGGCAGTTTAACTCCCGGGATGGTCAAGCAGCTTAAAAGTGCGGGTCTCACCCGTTATCACCACAACTTGGAAACCTCCGCCGATTTCTTTCCCCATATATGTTCTACCCATAGTTATCAAAAGCGGCTGGATACTGCAAAGCTGGTCAAACAGGCTGGCCTGGAGTTATGCTCCGGGGGGATTTTTGGCCTGGGGGAAGACATGCAGGATCGTCTGGAACTGGCCTTTAGCTTAAGGGAGTTAGAGGTTGATTCAGTGCCGCTTAATTTCCTGGCGCCTGTTCCGGGAACTCCCCTCGAGCAACAGCCCCCGCTTTCCCCTGGAGAGATTTTGAGGATTATTGCAATATTCCGGTTTATCTTACCGGATAAGGATATAAAGGTGTGCGGCGGGAGAGAGACTAACTTGAGGGAATTGCAAAGCTGGATATATTATGCCGGGGCTAATGGTTCCCTGCTGGGCAACTACCTGACCACTATAGGGAAACCAGCCGCCGAAGACCTGCAAATGTTAGAGGATCTGGGCCTGCGAGCCAAAAGTGTTTAAAATACAGCGTGTTTTCCAGGGTTTGAATTTAAATCTTGACAAAGTATAAGCGAGTGCTATGCTGAGATTATCAGGTTGACAGTTTGAAGGATGGCAAAATCCAACCCTAAGGAGAGGAAGCATGCGAAAAAGATCCAGTTTTTATTTGATTCTGTTTTTGGTTCTGGTAGTAGCCGGTATAGCCGCCGCCAATCATCAGTGGAAGTCTCGCTGCCAGGATGGCGACTCGCCATCGAGTTGTTGCCAGAAACATGGAGCGGACGGCGCTTGTTTAGTTAAGTGCGGCAACTTGCCCTGCCCTAAGATGGTGCTGCAGGCTAAGGAAGAACTAGGATTAACCGATGATCAAATTACTCAAATAAAGACGTTGAAGGTAGCTTTGAAAAAAGAAAAAATACGAATCAAAGCGGATACTAAAATATTAGAGTTAGAGATTGGCGAATTGTTGGATAAAAAAGAAGTAGATAAAGCGGCAGTGGATGCTAAGGTGGATAAAGTTGCTATGCTATCCGCTCAATGTGCCAAAAAATGTATCCAGACTAAACTGGATACTAAAGCGCTGCTGACTGACGAGCAGCTCAAAAAGATAGAATCCTTGGGGCCAGGCTGTATTGACAAACCATGTAGTGCGAAAAGGGCAGATGGCGCCGACCCGGGTGCCGCTGGTGCAAAAACGAAATGCCCCAAAAGTAAATAGTTCTGTAGGGTAGAGGGATGCCTCCCGGACCATGATCCAATATTAAGGTCTGGGGGGCATCCCAACCCTTAAGGCAATATAAGCCAGACACCCTCCCTTAAACCCTCAGCCTTCCCCATGCCCCCTTTAAATCCATAACCAGCGAAAAGACTACCGGCACCAAAATCAGGGTAAATATAGTCGATATAGACAGTCCGCCTACGATAGCGGCTCCCAAGCCGGAATAAAGCTCTGACCCGGCGCCGCCCCTGAAGGCCATCGGTATCATGCCGCAGACGGTGGTAATGACGCTCATAAAGATGGGGCGGATACGGGTGCGGGTACTCTCTAGAATCGCCTGGGTGGGCTCCATTCCGTCAGTGCGTATATGGTTCAGCGCCTGGTGGATGAGCAGGATAGCGTTGTTCACCACAATACCGGCTAAGATGATAAATCCCAGCATAGTAACCACGTTTAACTCCGACCCGGTTAAATACACCCCCAAGATAGCCCCGGTAGCCGCCAAAGGCACCGAGAACAAAATAATTAGAGGATATATGAAAGACTCAAATAGCGCCGACATCAAAAGGTAGATAATAATTAAGGCCAGTATGAAAGAATCTGTAAGTGCAGTGACAGTAGTCTCCAAGTCCGAGGCCGAACCCGACAGCTCCACAAAATAGCCGTAAGGCAACCGCTTGCGTAATGGGATGAGCGCCTTAGTATTAATCTCATCCATAACCTGCTCCAACGGCACTCCTTCGGCAATATTAACCGATAAGGTAACAGAGCGGTCCAGTTCGATGTGGTCGATGTTGGTCGGCCCGCTGGTCTCTCTTATCTCAGCAATACTGGACAGGTTAACCGCTCGTCCGCTGGGGGTATAGATAATCAAATCCCGGAGCGCCTGCTTGCGGTCAAACAACTCCTTTTCGCCCATAAGGGTAAGGTCATATTCATTCCCACCGCTTTTATACAGGGTGGCGAGCTTCCCGACCACCAGCGTTTCCACAATCTCAGCCACATCCGCTACCGCCAGGCCTAAGTCTGCTGCCTTTTCCCGGTCTACCCGCACCTGTATCTCTGGCTGGCCAAGTTCTAAGCTGCTTCTTACCAATTGCACCCCGGGTAATCCCATGACTTGTTGTTGAATCTGAGAAGCATAGCTTTGAATCTCAGATAAATTCAAACCCTTAATCTCAATATCCAACCCCTTGCCCATTCGGCGGCCAAACAGGCTTACCTGGGTGGCAAATGCATACTCAAAACCGGGGATGCCAAAGATCATGCCGTTTATCTTTCTGGCAATTTGTTTGGTCTGTAAAGCATATTCCCGCTTGCAGATAACCCCTATAATCTTGAAATCCTGGCTAACCACCGAGAAATAGCGTTCCACTTCCGGCAGTTGCTTCACCTTATCCTCCAACAACCCAGCCAGATACTCATTCCGAGCCAGATTACTGCCGACATGGGGTTTCATAATCACCACGATAAAGTTACGATTGCCGGTTGGTAAATACTCCCGTTTGGGAATCAATTTCAGGGAAAGCAAAAACAGCAGGCTGATTAGCAAAACAACGGCTATTTTGCGGTTAAAGCCTCGGGTAGCAAGCTTAACTACGCGTAAGAAGAAGCTGGAAACCGCTGTTCCCAGCCAGGAAAGCAGCAATTTATCCATTAATTTATGCCCCTTGGAGTCCTCTGTCTTCGTCCCACTCCGCAACCACCTAGAAGAGAGCATGGGAATGACCGTTATGGATACAATCAGCGAGAATCCCACCGCACACGAAATAGTAATGGCGATATCCTTAAACAATTGCCCGGATTCTTCCTTAACGAAGATAATCGGTAAAAACACCGCCAGGGTGGTCAGGGTAGACGCCAGTACCGCCCCCCATACCTCTTTAGCGCCTTCAAAGGCGGCTTCCAACCTGGAACTACCCATTTCCAGATGACGATAAATATTCTCCAGCACCACAATCGCATTGTCCACTACCATCCCCACCGCAAACGCCAGGCCGGCCAGGGAGATGATATTAAGCGAGCGTCCTAACGCAAAAAGAGGAATAAACACCGCCACCATAGAGACAGGAATAGCAATGGCCACAATCACCGTGCTGCGCAGGCTCCTTAAGAAGAAGATGAGTACCAGCGCCGCCAGTCCCGCTCCCCACCATAAGTTGGATACCACAAAATTTACCGAATCCCAGATATACTCCGACTCGTCGTATACCGGCTCCAGCGTAATCCCTTTGGGTTTCAACTGCTCCTGCAATTTCTCAACCTCAGTCTTAACCCGTTCAATTATATCGAGCGTATTAGTGCCGGTCTTTTTAATTATGCCAAAGGCAATAGTTGGTACGCTGTTTGTCTTGACCACCGAGGTTTTTTCCTTGTAACTATCAATCACCCGGGCCACATCCCGCACATAAACCACCTCGGTTCCGCTTTTACGGATGACTACATTCTCTACGTCTGCTAAACTTTGAAATAGCCCCACTGTACGCACGATGAAGCGCCGCTTACCCTCGTCAAAATGCCCCCCGCGCACATTACGATTTTCACCCCTTAGGGCAGCTCTTACCTCAGGGATGCTTATCCCCCGGGCGCTTAGGGCATCATAATCCAGAATGACCTGGATCTCGCGTTCCTCTCCACCGGGTAGGCGTATACGCCCTACCCCCTGGAGTCTCTCGAGGCGGGGTTTAATATAATCATCCGCATATTGGTACAAGGCGTTGATATTCATCTGTGGATTCTGGGCGATGAGCCACATGATCGGCTGCTCTTCCTCGGAGGTAATGGCTGAGATGATAGGGGTTTCGGCTTCTTCTGGTAGTTCACCCACCAGGTTCAGCTTCTTTAAAATATCGATGCTGGCGATATCTTTATCCACCCCCCAGTCAAACTCCAGGCTTATGCGGGATACCCCTTCCATGGATTTAGAGCTGAGCTTATATAGGTTTTCTACGGATTGGAGCTGTTCTTCAATGGGGGTGGTGATCTGCTCCTCTACTTCCTGGGGAGCAGCCCCTCTATAAACAGTAGATACGGTGATAATGGGTTTATCTACGGTGGGCTTCATCTGGATGGGGATTTTGGTAAGCGCAATATAGCCGAAGAGGGCTACCAGCAGAATCCCCACCACTACAGAAACTGGCCGGCGTATGGATACATCTATTAGTTTCATTTGCTAAGGAGCTATGACGACTGGCATATTATCTCGTAAGACCTCATTATTGGTTACCACTACCTTATCGCCTGCTTCAAGCGCCCCTTCCACCTCCACTGCGTTCTCTTTCTCGCGGCCGGTTTTTACTTCCACGCGGTGGGCGGTAGAATTTTTGATAACAAACAGATACTTACCGCCATCCGCCCGCAAAATCGCATCCTTGGGGGCCAGCAGGGCTTTCCTCTTCTTGCCTAAAATAAGCTTTAAGCGGGCAAACATTCCGGCATAAAGCTTATGCTCTTTATTATCTACCTCTATCTTGATGGGAAAGGTGCGGCTTTTTAAATCGGCCTGGGGAATAATCTCTTTCACGCTACCCTGGTATAACTTATCGGGATAGGCGTCAAATATAACCTCTACCGGCTGGCCTCGGACTATATCTTTGATATCCTGTTCAGCTACATTAGTGTGCACCAGTATTTTCACGATATTAATAAGCTCCACGATCGCTTCACCCTCACTGACCCACTCTCCCAGCTCCTTGTGTTTTTTTGTAATTACTCCATGAAAGGGAGCGGTGATGTTGGTTTTCTTAAGATTGTATTCTGCTTGCGCCACCTCCGCTTCATGGAAGGCTTTAGTGGCTTCGACCACCCCGATCTCCAGATTCTTGGTATTGAGATAGGCTTTTGCCTCTTCAACTTCAGCGAATCCTCTTTCAAAGTCCAAATGAGCATTTTGTTTTTGCTCTAAGGTTACCATATCCTTAGAGAATAGGTCATCCATGCGCCCTTTATTTAGCTCAAGCTTTTTCAGGGTAGCTGTGCGGCTATCCACCTGGAATTGAGCCTGATTTATCTCACTATCCAGTTTTAATCGCTCGGCCCTGGTTTGATTAAGTTGCGCTTTTGCCCGTTTTACCTCAATTGTCTTCAACGTCTTTTCCAGCTGACTGAGCACCTCTCCTTCTTCCACGAAAGTGCCTTCATCTATAGTAAAGCGTTCTATGTTTCCAGTCACCTGAGCGCTAACAGTAGTAGAAATCAAGGGATACGCCGTGCCCACCAGGTATAGAGAAGATTCCATTTCCCCCTCGGTAACCGGCGCTACCACTACACTTACTGCCGGTGTTTTACCAGGCGCTTGAGCCCATAGTTTCCCCGGCTGGGTTGCCACAAATAAACAACCCGCCAGCAGACATACACTGTATAGTGTTAGCTTAATTTTCATTTTCAGTAAGCTCCTAACCCGAAAAAATCGGGCAGACATAGCCTGTTTTTTCAGGACGTTGGCTCATAAACCTTATCTCACAAGGGGTGTCTGGCGAACCCAGCCTGAATTTATGAATAGCTCAGGCTAACATTCATACTATATATTAGGGGAAGCTGCCAGAAAAATCAAGCTGTAAATTACCTGAGTCGTGGACAGTTTTAGGTTAAAGGTTCCAGTAAGGGGAGCCAGACTGTTTTTAGTATTGTATCTCCCAGGTATTTTAGAGCATTCATACCAACCCTGAAGATGCTGAACCCC
>JAJRUU010000141.1 GCA_024277605.1 bacterium | reverse complement strand
TAAAACAAATGTCAAATTCTAAGGAGAGACCCGTTTCACTTTTGCCAGTAACAACGCACCCATTATCATCTAAGGGGTCTTGGAGATCCAATATATTACCGCTGACGGTGTTAGAACAAACATCACCACTTATATTAAATTTATATGCTATGTTTGTGATATCATAAGAAGTAATTTCCTCTATGGAAAAGGCTATGTTTTCCCCCTGATCCGTTGTTCCTGACCATGTGCCTTCATAATTTTGATCAGGTGGGTTATCCGATATGCATAGCTGAAAGTACTCGTCTGCAGCTTCTCCATTAACTTTTATTCCCCAGTCAAAACAACCCCACCATGGCACTAAAAATGACTTTGTGTATTCTGTTACTCCGTTTGTAATTGAGTAGGAAGTTTCTATATGGTCGTCATAAGGGTTCGACCCTTTATCCAATAGTAGAGTCGATGTGAAGTCGGTTCCTGCATTTGTAACTCTCCATCTAAAAGTTACGTCTCCAAGTGGCAGTGTCGCATCATTCGGGGGGCTCAACAACTCTATGGTTATATCATCTCCGCTTCCGACTTCGTCTCCGCTTCCGTCTCCCCCTCCTCCTCCTCCTCCTTTGTCGTCACAACCTCCGATTTGAGATAGCCCCAAAATAATTACAAAAAGAATATTAATAAAAATTCTTGAAAAATTCACGAATTTCGCTTTCATAACGAATTCTCCCCTATATTTATGAAATCCACTTGGTATGTTCAGCTATATATATGTAAATTTAAGCTTTTTTAGTTATGCAAATAGAGCCTTGGCAACACTAGCGGGCATTTCCCAACATAACAAGCAATTAGAGGAATTCTAAGAAAAGAAAACTGGCAGTTAGCAAAACAAATAGCTTCTGATAAACAGAATTCATGTGATAATTAATTCAATGGATTATATATGCTAATTGTAGCACCATAAATATTAAATATCAAGTTTCTTGGGAGATCAAATTTGCTATATATACTAATCCTCTGAATTATATGCTATCTCAACGAACACAAAAAATTATATAAGAAAATTATGCCCTAAAAAACCCGACACTTTTCATTTTTCTCCGGTATATATAATAATATGGGTTATTAATCACAGGTTCACAAAAAAACTATTCACCAGATAACTGGCTGGCTGTAAATCAGAGGCCGTTGTGGGTGTCATAAGCAGAAGACATCTATGGCGGTCTTTTTGTTTATTTGTCTGCTTCTTTCTTGTGATGCCCACAATTTCACTTCTGGATAAAGCCCGTTACAACCCGGAGGGAACTATATGTTTCATTTAAATAACCCGGATGATATGACTTCCGAAGAGCTCTTACGAGAAGTAGCTGGGATTTTAGCTATTGGCTATTTACGATTGCAAAAGCAGAAACCATGTCAGCAACAGGCTAATAGCTTTACCCCAATAATTGAATAGCCTCGCTGTTTACCGAGAATTGACTTGACTTTTCGGTTAACCAGAGCGTTCATTGGAGTGAAAGTTAACAGGTCAAGACATTGATATCATGGAGGTTATTGGATGAAAGCTAATATAGCCCAGGAGTTAAAGGCGCTAAAAAACATGTGTGCAGCCGAGCTAAGAGAAAAATATCAGGAGGTGTTTGGCGAAGCCCCTCGCTCCCCTAATAAAGATTTTCTCCGTAAAAGAATCGCCTGGCGTATTCAGGCATTAGCAGAGGGGGATTTATCAGAACGAGCCCACCGCCGGGCAGAAGAACTGGCTAATGATGCTGATTTGCGGATTCGAGCGCCCAAAGGAAAGTTCGGGACGCCAACAGGATTCCCTGCTGAGAGAACTACCGTACTGCCCTTCTCCCCTACTGGCGATAGTCGGCTGCCGATGCCGGGAGCAATACTCTCCCGTGAGTATCAGGGGGAGACAATAAGAGTAATGGTACTAGACAAAGGCTTTGAATATGCAGGCCAGGTTTATCGCTCACTCACTGCTGTAGCCAGGGCTGTTACAGGCTCCCATTGGAATGGCTATCATTTTTTCGGGCTGGCTAAAAAGGAAAATAATTGATGGAACAGGTATTTGGAAGAAAACAAAATAATAATAAAAAGACAGAAGCTTCAATAGTTCGCTGCGCCATTTATACCCGAAAGTCCACCAATGAGGGCCTCGACCAGGAATTCAACTCGTTGGATGCTCAGCGAGAAGCGGCGGAAGCTTACATTGCAAGCCAGAAGCACGAGGGATGGGTTTGCCTGCCGGAATACTATGATGATGGTGGCTTCTCCGGCGGCACTATGGAGCGACCAGCCGTCAAAAGGCTGTTGGCTGATATTGAGGCGGGCGGGATAGACTGCATAATTGTCTATAAGGTGGATCGGCTTAGCCGCTCCCTGCTGGACTTCGCCAGATTAGTAGAAACATTCGAGCGCAATAACGTCTCCTTCGTATCAGTCACCCAGCAGTTTAATACCACCAATTCTATGGGTCGGTTAACGCTGAATATCCTGCTTTCATTTGCTCAATTTGAGCGGGAAATTATCGCCGAACGAACACGTGATAAGATGTCCGCCGCCCGCCGTAAAGGTAAATGGGTGGGCGGACATCCCGTATTGGGTTATGACGTGGCTCCGGGGGGAGGCCGATTGGTTGTCAATGAAGAAGAGACCGCCAAGGTGCAAGTTATCTATGAGCTTTATTTGGAACGCCAATCATTGATAGCCACTGTCCAGGAATTAAACCGCCGGGGGTGGACCACAAAGCACTGGATTACCAAGAAAGGCCGTGAACACATCGGCAAACCATTTAATAAAAATAAGCTCTTAGACCTGCTCACTAATGTTATCTACTTGGGAAAGGTTAATCACAAGGGCACAATTTATGAGGGGGAGCATGAGGCTATTGTCTCCGAGGAGATATGGCGGAATGCACAAAATGTCCTAAAGCGAAACGGAAAAAACGGCGGGAAGTTAGTTAGAAATAAATATGGGGCACTGCTAAGGGGCCTGCTTTATTGTATCCCCTGCCAAGCCGCCATGACCCATACATACACGACCAAGAGCAAGAACAGGCAATACCGCTATTATGTTTGCTCTAAGGCGCAAAAACAGGGCTGGAGCACCTGCCCCACGAAGTCCCTGCCGGCGGCGGAGATTGAGCGATTTGTGGTGGAGCGAATCAGGTGCATCGGGAAAGACCATAGATTGATAGCTGAAACCATCCAGCAGGCCCAGGCGCAGAATAAAAAGCAACTTGATGAGTTGGAGCGGGAGCGGCGGATATTAGAGCTGGAACTTAAGCGATATCATAATGAACTGCATCAACTCATCGGTTCCGAGGCTTCAAGTGCAGCTGACAGCGATTCCCCGACTACTAACCGGCTGGCCGATTTACAAGACCGCATAGGCAGTACCGAACAACAGATTACCCGTATTAGGGCACTACTGTCCGGTTAATAATCGAATAAATTCAACTGGATACAACCAGATGTTTCAGCTTTTTGGTAATCACATTGCGTAAGTAGCTGATAAATATGAGGTCTCTCGAATAAAGAGATGCTCAAAATTTGCAAAATTGTG
>JAJRUU010000140.1 GCA_024277605.1 bacterium | reverse complement strand
TTTATGCTAACATAAATCAAAGGATATTGTAAAGTATAAACCAGTTCAGCGTTGTCCGGTTAGGTTTTTGCACACCGTAAAAGTCAATAATTATGGTAAGTTTCTAACACAAGATTCCCTGTTTTTCCTCTCCCTTGGGGGAGAGGATCCCCTCACTCTAACTCTCTCCCCACAGGGGAGAGAGAACTAAAAGACATTTTGCTGCTTGTGCAAAAATTTGGAGCGAACACTACTGAAACCAGTTATAGCCTGGATTTTTACATATAAACCAGGAGATAACTAAAACTGACGGAAGTTAAGGGCTTGAGTTTTTATCAGGATGAATATATAATCCCCTATACACGCATAAAGTAAGGATGTTATTCCAGGCTTTAAGGAGAAGGATTAATGATTCAGAATTTGTTAAAAAAGGTTATCGGCACGAAATACGAGCGGGAGATTAAAAGGCTTCGGCCTTATGTGGAGGAGATTAACGCCCTGGAGCCGCAGGTGCAGGCTTTAAGCGATGCTGAGTTACAGGCTAAAACCGATTATTTCAGGGAGCAACTTAATAAGAAGTTCGATATAAATAAAGCTGAGATTGATGAATTAGAATCAAGTATTGCACAGACTACCGGCGATGATAAGCAGAAACTTAAGATTAAGCTGAAGGAGTTAATCAATACCCTGTTTGAGGACATTTTACCGGAAGCCTTTGCTGTGGTGCGCGAAGCCTCCAAGCGGGTGCTTAATATGCGTCACTTTGATGTGCAGCTTATGGGTGGTGTAGTGCTGCATGAGGGCAAGATTGCTGAAATGAAAACCGGTGAAGGGAAAACCCTGGTGGCTACCCTGCCGGCATACCTAAATGCGCTTACCGGCAAAGGGGTGCATGTGATTACCGTAAATGATTATCTGGCCCGCCGTGATAGCGAGTGGATGGGTCAGTTATACAAATTTCTGGGATTAAGCGTGGGCTTAATACAGCATGATATGGATGATGGCTGGCGCAAGCAGGCCTATGCGGCGGATATTGTCTACGGCACCAATAACGAATTCGGTTTTGATTACCTGCGGGATAATATGAAGTTCGATTTGAAGGATTATGTGCAGCGCAGACATTATTACACCATTGTGGATGAGGTGGACAGTATCCTGATTGACGAGGCCCGTACTCCGCTTATAATTTCCGGCGAGGTTGAGCATAGCGGGGAGGAGTCTTTTGCCCAGTATAGCCCCTATATCCAGGAATTGGTAAAGAATAAACAACAGCACATAGTGGAGGAGCTGTTGGATCAGGTAGATAAGCTGGGTGATGATGACGAAAAATTATATGAAAAGGCTGAACTGCTGCTTAAAGTAAAATTTGCGGCCCCTAAAAATGCTCGTTTTTTACGGGTGATGGAGGACAAAAGGCTGTCCAAACTGGTACAGGATATCGAAGGGAACTATGAGCGGGAGAAGGAACTTTCCGGCGTGCTGGATGAGGCCATCTATTATACCATAACCGAAGAGAGCCGTACCGCCGAGCTTAACACCATAGGCCGTGATTATCTGGTACAACGTAATCCAACGTTGTTTGCCGCTATAGCCCTCAAGGACGACGAGGGTGGTATCCATGACATGATATATGCTATTCAGCAGGATGCGGAGCTTTCTGATTCAGAAAAAGAGCAAAAAATAATGGAGTTACAGCAGCAGATGGATCAGCGTCTTTCTGTAGAGCACAACTTAAATCAATTGCTCAAAGCATATACTATCTTTGAAAAAGATGTGGATTATGTGGTGAAAGACGATCAAGTGGTTATCGTGGATGAGTTTACCGGACGCATGATGCCTGGGCGGCGCTGGAGCGACGGTCTGCATCAGGCGGTGGAAGCCAAGGAGGGAGCCAAGGTAGCTAAAGCCAACCAGACGCTGGCCACTATCACCCTGCAAAATTATTTCCGTATGTACGATAAGCTGGCCGGGATGACCGGTACTGCGGATACCGAAGCGGTGGAGTTTAATGCAACCTATAACCTGGATGTGGTGGTACTTCCCACCAATAAGCCGTTGATCCGCTGCAATTTTCCGGACTGTATTTATCGCACCGAGCGCGAGAAATTCAAAGCGGTGGTGGAAGAGATTGCACATTTGAATAAAGAGGGCCGACCGGTTCTGGTGGGTACCATCTCGGTGGAAAAGTCGGAGCAACTGTCTAATATGCTGAAAAAGAAAGGCGTGAAGCACCATGTATTAAACGCCAAGTATCATGAAAAAGAGGCCGAAATTATCTCCCAGGCCGGGCAGAAGGGTGCGGTGACCATCTCCACTAATATGGCCGGTCGGGGAACCGATATTATCTTGGGTGAGGGAGTCGTAAATAAAGAGCGTCAGCAAAAGTTTACTAAAATTTTACTTGAGAAATATCCCGATTCCTGGAAAAATATTTTGATGTATAAAAGCCTGTGCCAGATATATAAGGTCATGAATGACGGCGAGGTGGATGTGGAAGATGAGGTCAACCAGATTGGCGGGCTGCATATTATCGGTACTGAACGTCATGAAAGCCGCCGCGTAGATGATCAGCTTAGAGGGCGTGCCGGCCGCCAGGGTGATCCCGGTTCTTCCCGTTTTTATCTGTCATTGGAAGACGATTTAATGCGCATTTTCGGCTCCGAACGCATCAGCAATATTATGCTTAAGTTAGGCATGGAAGAAGGCGTACCAATTGAGCACAATATGATTACCAAGTCAATCGAGAATGCGCAAAAGAGGGTTGAAGGTAATAATTTTGATATAAGAAAGCGCTTGCTGGAATATGATGATGTGATGAACAAGCAGCGCGAGGTGATTTATCAACAGCGGCGGCAGGTACTGGAGGGAGAAGGCCTGAAGGACGAGATACTGGGGATGGTGGAGTCTTTGGTGGACGAGATTT
>JAJRUU010000139.1 GCA_024277605.1 bacterium | reverse complement strand
TATAGCCTCTGCTGTGATAGAGAAATGCCTCCTTCTCTGTTAATTGGATAATTAACAATAATCACCTCCCGGCAGAGGCTATTTTTTTGCTGTACAGATAAAACAAAAAAACAGGCCGTAGATTATTTTCTTCTTTTCAGACAGGATATACAGGATAAGTAAGACAAAAGAAGTAACCACAGATAAACACCGATGGACACTGATATAATTTATTTTATCTCAGTTTATCTGTGTGCATCGGTGGTTAAATAATAATCCTATTTTCCCCTGGAGGCTACTCCTGTTTTTGGCGCTTTATTATCTTATAAATGGGATCCAGTGAAACCAGCTCATATTCTTTTTGTAATTTTTTTACATTATAATAGAATCTCATATTTTCAGGAATAAAATCGGCTAAATAAACAGGCCGGGTGCCGTAAACCTTATCTACATATGGTTTTAGTTCATTGGTATCCTGCGGGTCACCCACATTCTGCACATATTTAAGTTCAACATCGGGGCGCATTCCCAAAACCCGCTGGTAATACTCAAGTACTACCGCCGGCGTGAAATCAGCGATGATAATCGCTCCCGGTTCCAGCAGACCAAACACCCGCAAGGCATATTGCCTCGGCCCGTCATAACCGGCTTTACTGGGGTTCAGAAAAAACTGCTCATTATTTCTATAGGGCAGCGGCCGCGCCGAAGCTAACCGGATGCCCATTTTTTTGGATAACACCGGGGTTATTTGGTAGGTTAGCACAGGAAACAGGCAGATAAAAGAAAAAACCAATAAATAAGGCACGTATGCAGGAGTACGGCGACCCAATTTTTCACCTGTCCATGCCAAAACGAAATTGCTGCCGTAACCGATCATAATGGAAAATATCAAGTAATCATGGATCATAAAGGGATAGTTATATTGCAGTGAAGCCCCGCTTATAAAGAAAATTGTGTTGGCAGCCAGTAATATAATAAAGAACCAGGCTATGCGCCGATCATTTTTTATCAACTTAAAAAAGCCAAACATACCAATGAAAAAACCTGAAACGGGAAATTGATAAAACAAATATGCAAAATAAAACCCTATATTCTTTAAAAGCGGGATAAGTGTGGCGCTGAACATATATTCCTTATGCCCGCGGCCGGTAACAATATCTACGATTTCAGCCGATTTCCCCGGCATACTTAAAAACCAACGCAGCAGCAGTCCCCAATACAAAGAACTGCCCAACAGAAAAACCGCCAAGATTATCGAAATCCTGCGCCAACCAAGTAAGCGCTTGCCCCCATAGGCGATCATGAAGTAGAGACCGGCAAAGCCAGCCAGTCCGATTATCAGATGGTGGCTCAACGAAAGCCCAAACACAAAACACGCCCCATAAAGCCAGTACATCTGCTCAATATCCTGCTTCCACTTAAGCAACAGCCAGATAATAAGCGCCACGAATAAGGCGTTTAGGGTATATACTTCGGTTATGGTTGCATGAAACCAAAAGGCATGCGATAAGCTTAAGGCTACCGCTGCAATAGCTGCCGGGATGTTTTTTCCGGTAAGCATTTTAGTGATGAGATAAACCAGCGTTACCGCCAGTGCGGCAAAGAAGGCCGACATAAAATTAAGATTTACCCCCAATTCTCCAGGCAGCCAGGAGAATACCCGTCCCAATAAGACATACAGCGGGTGCCCGTCGGCGGCCGGATCCAGGAGAAAGCTGTGTACCTTCAGCGCAAAATCGGCGCTATCCCCCCAGATAACACTCGGCGCCATGGTCATTATATACAGCCCCATGGTAACCATGAACACGTATATACCCCAACTGCGACCTGAGCATAGCCCGGTTTGTGAGGACGAGTTATCCCGACTCATGCTGTATCCTGTGATTGTAGGGCGATGTACACTATATGCGCTTGTTTTTTCTTAATTGATAGTGGTACAAGCCCCTCTGCATCAGCCCAAACGTTAATTCCCCAGAACAAAAAGCGTTGTAGCGGACTGGTCGTTGCATTCTGCCGCTGGTCTTCAGAGCGGGTGATGCCCGGTGGAAATGGCGGCAGATCGATCCGCCCCGATTTCATAAGCTGAGCTTTGGTTTGCCTGGCTAAATTTTCCAGCTGAGACAGCGCAACAGTATTTAGCCCACTTAAGTCGGCATGACTGGAATTATCGGCATTGGGAGCAAATATCACCGCTTTTTTAGCGTATTTGGCGGCTTGAGAGATGTATTTAAGTTGTTGTTTTTCTTCCAAACGCTGGAACACCTCGCAGCAGAGCAGAAGATCGAAGTTTTCCTTGAGATTCCAATTGCAAATATCATCAACGGCTTGGCAGCGCAGGCGATTCACCGAAAGCAACCCTTGTTGCGACAACGTATCGTAGATGTCGGCGAATTGCTGGAGTTTCTCCGGTCGTTCATCCAAAAATAGAATTTCGGCCTCCCAATCCTGGGCCAGTACCGCAAAATCCATACTAAAACCGTACTTCTCCGGCATCCCGGCTACCAGTATGCGGTGGGGTGGGCTTTGCCCCTTAAAAATTTGGCGCAACATGCGCGCTTTGACATAATACTCATAAGCCGTACCCGCCCCCTCATCTTCAGCCATGGCTATCGGGTATAAATCATATACGCTACGCTTCATTTACGCATTACTCCCATTAAATAGTTTGAAACCTATAAGTACCCTTGTTCTTTATACCAGTCTATAGTATGCTTGACCCCCTGTTCAAAACTTGTTTTGGGATTATAGCCCAATTTGTCCCGGGCCTTCTTAATATCGAAGGCCCGGTTTTCGGTGAAAAACTTAAGCCGGGTGCGGTTTAAGGGTGGATCAAAGCGCAGGCACGTACCTAAAGCTTCCAGCAACACCGCCCCGCTATAGCCCAGCCAGTAAGGGACGCTGAAAGGTTTTTTGACCCCCAGCGCTTGCGCAATGGTATAGGCCAACTCTTTTACGGTTACCGGCCTTTCGCCACCAATAATGAACACCTCTCCCCATTGATTATTCACTAAAAGACAGCGCAGCAGGGCTTGGGATGTATCCTCAATATATGTCGGATGAAGCAGGGAATTGCCTTTACCGAAGATGACGAACATACCCTTTTTTATGGCGGAAAACAACCCCAACACATGAGTGTCGCCGGGACCATAGACAAATTCTGGGCGCAGGATAATAGCCGGTAAACCATGCTTTTTATGATATTCCAATACCAGCTTTTCAGCCTCGGTTTTGGTCTGCTCGTAAATATTGGAAGGCGCATAGGGGTAGCTCTCATCCGCCGGTGGATCGCTTATAGGGCCTTGCACTCCGGCGCTGCTGCAATGGATGAAGCGCTTTAGTCCATCTGCTTTTATGGCTTGTTGCAACACATTTTTAGTGCCCTCATAATGCAATTGCCGGTACACCTGTTCGGGAACCCCGGCCTCCCCCAGCTTTCCCGCTAAATGATAGATTACCTCGATCCCGGAAAACAGCCCCGGCAGGCTTTCCGGCTGGGTTATGTCTGCGGCTGACACCTCTACCTTAGACGTATCCCACAGCTTGGCTGCATCCTTACTGCGGCTGATTACTTTAATCTTGTGCTTACCCTGGGACAATTGATTTATCAAGCTACGACCGATAAAACCTGTCCCCCCGGTTATTAATATATTCATGTTTAACCCGATCTATTCATAAATTCAGCCTGGGTTTGCCAGACATCCCCCGTGAGATAAGGTTCATTAGCCAACGTCCAATAAAGCTATGTTTGCCCAAGGCGGCTGATCAGGAAGCTGATAAATTTATAATTTTCAACTAAATGTAGATTTGCCCAGGACAAGACCCGAATTTTTCTGGTTTAAACCATTAATTGCTTAAATACGTTAGCCAACTCACCTGTTTGATGCTGCCGGTTGAATTTTTCTACCGCAATTTTCGGCGGCTTTAACTCGCCCCTGCCAAAATCCTGGTAGCTCTCCCACAAGGCCTGTTTAATTCCGGTTTTGTCGGTTGGGTAAAATGCCTTTCCCGCTTTTAGAGAAAGCAACAGGTCTTTGGCGGCGCCATCTTCGGTTATCGCCAGAATAGGCTTTTTTATCGCCAGGTATTCGTACAACTTACCTGGGATAGCATCCGCTGCATCATGGGTGGTCAACAGTAATAGTAGCGAAGCGCTGCATAACAGCTCGATATTTTGGGTATAGTTTACATACCCCATAAAGTCAAACATATGCTTAAGTCCCAATTCTTCAACCAGCGCAATATAGCGATGATGTACTTTGCCGCTGAAGCTGATTTTAACTTTTGCCGCAAATTCAGGGTGTTCATCAAATAATTCCTTGACCGCATATATTAATGTTTCTGGATTACGGTCGGTATCTACTGTGCCGGTGTGCATAATTTTAAACGACGTTCGCCGCTCATTTAATTTATGCGAAGACTTCTTAACCAAATCCTCCAGTTGTGGCTCAAAACCGTTAGGGATAAGGACAAATTTGTCTTTATGCTCTGGATAGCGGTTTACAAAATGCCGGTAGCTTTGATCAGTGTTTAATATAACCCGGTCAGCGGCTTTGACGATTCTTTTCTCTATCGGCTTACTCAACCGGCTGCATAGCTTTGTGCGGTGTTCATGTTGATTTCTGCCGACCCACATGTCTTTGAAATCCAGTACCAGTTTTTTGCCGGTAAGCTTCTTCAGCCAGTAGGCGATAACTAATACGGAAAAAGGGGGCGCTACCGCAAAGATCAGCTTAATATCTTGCCGGGTCAGTAATTCCTTACCTGCTTTTATGGCTTTCGGAGCCCATAATATCTGCACATCGGGAACAAGCAGGCTATCCCCCAGCTGTTGCACAACCCTTAAGACAGCGCTGCGTATCCTGGATAACACGCCGTGATTCTGGTTAGCGTTTGCCCCAAGCCCGCCCCCCATTTTAGCCCGGGGTTCAAGTGAGGCGGTTCTCAGCACTTCTATATCAGCCGGCATGGTCGATTCATGAGAGGCATCATCGGCCGCATGATCCTTATAATATCCCGGCTCAACCGTCAGCACGACCGGTTTAAAGCCAAAGCGGGGCAGAAACTTTACAAAATTAACCACCCGAATGGAACAACCATAGGCACAAGGGGGATAATGGTATGAAAGTACAAGGACTTTATTCATATATAGGAATTTATATAAAGTGCATTTGCTAAAAAGGCCGACCCCCGGCTGGTTTGGTCATATTATTATAAGAAAGGGGCTTTGCCCCTTGCCCCTTACTGCTTCAACACCAAATAATCACCAATTGCCATATAATCCATGCCGCTTGAGTAGAAGCAGCCCACGGCGTCCAGCGGTGAGCACACAATGGGTTCATCCCGGACATTAAAGGAGGTATTCAACACCACCCCGATACCGGTAATCTTTTTAAGCTCACTTATCATCTCCCAATAGCGGGGATTAGTTTTTTTGCTTACTGTTTGAATTCGGGCGGTACCGTCAAAGTGGGTTACGGCTGGAATTTTATCCCGGTATTCCGGTTTTACCGGACAGACCGAGGTCATAAAGGGGCAATTATGCTTGGCTTCAAAGTAGACTTCTCTGTCTTCCTCTAATACCGAAGGCGCAAAGGGACGAAACTCCTCGCGGCGCTTCACATACTTATTCACCAAATCCTTCATCTGTGCCCTGCGGGGGTCAGCCAAAATACTACGGTTACCCAAAGCCCGGGGGCCAAACTCCATCTTTCCCTGAAACCAACCAAATATATTGCCTTCAGAGAGCAGCCTGGCGGTCGTCCTGGCAATATTTTCTTCCTTGCGATACTTAACCTTACAGGTATCCAGCGCCTGCTTAATTTCCTCATTGGTGTAACTAAGCCCTAAAGAAGCGCTATCCATCACATATTCTCTGGGTTTTCCCAGGATTGTGTTGTATATATAAAGAGTACTGCCGATACTGGCGCCCGCATCACCCACACAAGAGGGGATAAAGATATTTCCAAAGGGGCCTTCTGACTCCAGCCTGCCGTTTGCCACACTATTATAGGCTACCCCCCCGGTGAGGCAAAGACTGTCGGCCTTGGTCATCCGGTATAAATGTTTGGCCAGGTGCAACACCGCCTCTTCCAGGACTTTCTGCAGGCTGGAGGCAATATTCATGTGTTTCTGGGTAATGGGGTCCCAGCGATCCCTTACCGGGCCGATTATGTCTATTAAGCGCTTGGTGGGGCGACCGTCCAGATCTACATTACACAGCTTGGTATCAATCTTGAAACTCCCATCGGAGTTAAGCCTGATGAGCTTCTTGAACACATCATAATATTCGGGTTCGCCATAGGAGGCCAATCCCATGACCTTGTATTCATCGAGTTCGGGGCGAAAGCCCAGGTGATAAGTCAGCCCGGAGTAAACCTTGCCCAATGAGTGCTGAATGCGCACTCTCTTTAACACCTCTATTTTACCGCCTTTGCCGTGGGCAAACACAGTAGTAACCCCTTCACCCCGGTTATCGATACTTAAGATAGCCGCATCTTCAAAGGGAGAGGCCAGAAAGGTACTTGCGCAATGGCACATATGGTGATCTAAAACCAGCGGCTTTTTACCGGTTAATTGCTCGATATACCAAATATCATGCATGTGAGAGGTAAAAATATGTCCCATCTGCACCAGGCTATAAATGCTGGCTGCCGGTCGGCGAAGCATGCGTCCCAGCCGCCAGCGGGTTTCATCTACAAAATAGCGCCACGGCCGCCAGGTATAGCCCACATAATCTATATCCTTCCAGCCGATACCCTCCAGCTCTAAAGCCTTTTGCATGGCCAACTTGGGACGCAGGCTGGAAAACTTGTAGCGGCTTAAGCGCTCTTCCTCAATGGCAAACACCACCTTTCCATCCTTAAGCAGGCACACCGCCGGATCGTGGGTAGTTGCATTTATCCCTAATATATACACCGTATTTCCTCCACTCGAATTATTCGGGCTTCCAGATCAATCTGGTTTCCAGGGTTGATCCTTAAAATTAAGCGCTTCCCGGCTAAAGCCCACTATCCAGTACAACAGCCCTATAACGAATAAGGGAAACACCAGCGGTTGTTCCCAGGCCAGCGACTTACGCCATTTTAACATAATATATGACGTACGAAAGAACTTTACCAGCGGAAATACCGGTAAAAGTAACAAAGCCAGCCACGGCCGCTTGGCAAGATATGAACCGCGCTGGTCGGTGCGCTTTAAAACCTGCATGGTACCCCGGCCTATTTTATGCTGATGTTGCAAAAACCCGTTTAAGGTTACCCGATGATGATGATGCACGTATATCTCCGGGTCGAAGAGGATTTTAATCCCATCCTGGCACAATAGCCAGTGGAAATAAAGGTCTACATGGGCATACAGCTTTTTAGCCATAAATTCGTGTTTATCGAAAATCTCGCGTTTATACGATACGTTACAGGTGGCTACATGCATTACAATTTCCGGTTTTGATCTTGAAAGCAGATCATTGAACTCCAGTATATAACCGGCCCAACTGACCGCCGTCTCCGGGTTACCGTTTTCCACCGGCCCGCCTACCACGCCAATATCCGGGTTCTGGTGGGCTTTGACCATGCGGCTCAACCAATCCGGGGGGGTCACGCAGTCAGAATCCACCAGACAGATGAGTTTTTTTCCCTTAGCCTGAGCAATGCCGATATTTCTGGCCGATCCGTGATCGGTTTGCCGGTCAAAGTGAATCAACTGAACCTGGGGGAATTTATCCCGTATAATCTGCGGCGTAGCGTCTTTTGAGCTGTCCACCACAATTATTTCAAATGGTTCGCAAATATCCTGCTTAAGCAGGGCGTTAAGACACATCTCGATGGTAGTTCCGGCATTATAGGCCGGGATGACTATTGAAATATTCAGGTTTGTTGTTTCGGCTTTTTTGTCATTTTATTGATCTATAAATGTTCTATGCCATAATTCCAAGGTAATGAGTGAGAATATTTGAGCGCTCCAGTCTTCTTTGCCTTGAGACTGCTTTTGCAGTATTTTTTCTATAGAGTGCGGATTAAAATAACCCCGCTCTCTGGTTTTTGTATCCAGTAATATATCACGGGCTTTCTGGTTTAAATCTTTCGCAAACCAGGTTGCCAGCGGTACCGGAAACCCTTTTTTGGGACGGTTTAAAATAGTCGGCGGCACGATTTTGGCCACCGCTTGTTTTAAGATATATTTCTCTGTCCAACGTTTCAATTTATAACGTGAGGGAATGCCAGCTGCAAACTCTACCAGCTTATGATCCAGGAAAGGCACCCGCAATTCCATGGAGGTTGCCATAGTCATTTTATCCGCTTTAAGCAAAAGATCATCCGGCAGCCAGACCTTGGTATCGACATACAGCATTTGCGCCAGGGCATCCTTGCCGCGCACCCTTTCATAATAAGGCATAAGCTCCTGCTGCACGCTATATTGAGTGGCTAGTTTTTTTAAATCATCAGAATACAACCAGCCCTTCAACCTGTCGGTAACCTCGGCTTTGACTCCCAGATAGCGCTGCTCAAGGGGCAAGGGGAGCCAGTCGGTATATTTCACATCCCGGCGGGAGGCGGCCAGTTTTGTGAGTACCGGATTAATTAGCCCCTGCCGTAAGAACCGCGGTACCAGGCTATAACGCTCCATGGCGCACATATGCTTATATATCAGGTAGCCGCCGAACAATTCATCAGCCCCCTCACCTGACAGCATTACGGTGACATGCTCCCTGGCAAATTTTGATAAAAGATACAGCGGGATAGCCGCCGCTTCCAACACCGGTTCGTCCATGTACCAAATAATCTTGGGAATAAGATCAAAGAAATCTATAGATTCCAGATTAAGCTCATGATGCTCAGTTTGAAACTGTTGGGCCACTATATCGGCATATTTAAACTCACAAACCTCATGCCGCCGGTTATAGCCGACGGAGAAGGTGCGCAGGGGGTTATAAACCTTCTGCCCCAATATACTGACCACAGCGCTGGAATCCAGCCCGCCGCTCAAGAACACCCCTAAGGGCACCTCGCTCATGAGGCGCATATCTATACACTCGCTGAGCAACTCAAGGAGGCGTTCGGCATAGTAGCTCTCCGGCTTATCTTCAGGCTGAATATGGTCAAAATCCCAGTATTTGTGGAGTTTAAGCTCTCCTTTACTACAGATAAGGCTATGTCCGGGCAGCAACTTGTAGATTCCCTTAAACATAGTGTTGGGCGCCGGTACATACCCCAGGCTCAGGTAGCTGTCCAACACCCGTTGGTTCACCTCGGCCTTTACCCCCCACGCTAATATTGCCTTTATCTCTGAGGCAAACGCGACCGTATTCTTATCGAAGTAGTAATAAAGCGGTTTTATTCCCAGCCGGTCGCGTACTAGAAATAGGCGTTGCTCAGCCTCATCCCAGATGGCAAAGGCAAACATGCCCCGCAGTCTATCTACGCACCCCGCTCCATATTCTTCATAGGCGTGTACAATGGTTTCCGTATCACTTTTGCTGCTGAAACTGTGGCCCTTGTGCTGTAACTCCCGGCGCAATTGTAAGTAGTTGTAAGTCTCTCCATTGTAGGCAATCCATATGCTTTTATCTTCGTTACAGAGCGGCTGGTGTCCACTCTCAATGTCGATTATGCTCAAGCGCCGGTGCCCCAGTCCGATGTTTTGTTTTATATAAAAACCGTCATCATCCGGCCCGCGATGTCGCATAGTGGTATTCATGGCCTCTATTTTAGAGGCATCCACTTTATGCTTCAGATCATAATTAAATACGCCGCAAATTCCACACATAGTAATTTATTAAAAATTCATACAGGTTAATATCCCAATGGCATCCGATTGTGTATATTCCAATATATCCTTTTTAAGCGTAGCAGCGGCCCACTGATTTTTAACATAGATTTTGTCTGTAAATATTTATACGTAAAGCCTAGTGAATCTTTTATGAATTTTAAGTAGTTATTTCCGTAATTGCCTTGAATTTTAAATGTCTGAATATCAAAATTCATGAAATCATCGTTAACCAATGTGATTACCCAGGTTGACCCATTATTATTATGTTTTTGAGGTTTCCCATGAATCCGCGCCGTACTTGCATCACGTTTTTCGATTTTCAGCCAGTCAGGAGCCAACATCAACGAAAAATGGAGATTATCTTCTCCCTGAAATGAGGGCATATAGCGATTAACAGATGAACCTCCACTTTGGGTTTGTGTCGTTGGGATTGACTGGAGATTCCCTATGGAGCAGACACTTTTCAGCTGATATTCATATATAATGTTTGCAGACACGTCGTATGTTGGCTTAGAATAGATAAATGGTCGGCAAATTTCAACAACATCCGAAGGCCCGCTTATTGAACCATCAGCGCCCACCGCAACCACGCGGTAGTAAGCATATGGCCTGGCTTGTTCTGAATTATCCGAGTTAAATATTGTATAACGATTTTCTTTGACCGTGGTAATAAAGTTAGGCGGGAATTTCCTGGTAAGTGGTTTTACCCCCCGTATATTATCATAATAGGTTGAAGATACGACATCATATTCGGTTTTACTGGGAGTGAATCCTTTTTCATCTGAGCCGTATAGCTCAAAAAAATCAGCTTTTTCCCCCGCAGTGTTTGTGTCCCACGCAAGGGTCAGCATATTTGCAGTTTCTTCCAGTCTCAAGGTCTTGGGTATTCGCATACCTGTGGGGACAAAACTCCCGGTTTTACTCCAATCACTCCACAATCCGGTTTCATCCTGAGCCTTTACCCGCCAGTAATATTTCTCACCGGAATTCAGCAAGCCGGATAAAGGGATTTTATACGCCGCTTTCCCGGTGCTGGGAGTCTGTCGGACTTTGGATGATTCTACTGCGGCGGCGGTAAATATGTCCATTTTCCCGTTCATTTTCGTTAAATAGTCACCACTATTCCAGTCCTGACTGTTCGCCTCAAATGAGCGAAAAAATGGCCTATATTTCTCACTCGCCTCGCTACGAACCCCAAAGTTCGGCAAACTCCCAGAAGTATGGGAAATCAATTTGTCAAAATTCGCAGATAGAGGCCATTGCATATCCTCCCGTTCGCTAAGCTGAAAGTGATAGTCGCTGATTTTATCTCCGTCCTCATCCAGTGCGGCTTGCCAACTGAATTCAAACGGCGTATTACTCAGGTTGCCATTATCGAGGGGATAAACAGCAGTTTCGGGAGGTTTTGGCGGATGATTGGTATAATTCTCATCCCAGCTATGAGTGATCTTAAGCCGCTTAGGAGCATTCGTTTAATCTTCATAGGCAATATGATTAGCACCCAACCTCAAAGCCGGTAATGATACGTATGCCATTTGAATATCGGTAGTAAGTACCAGCTCTTTAATGCCGACGTTGTCTGTGGGCGATTCTATTTTTATATAATATTTATATGGTGCGGGACTTGTAGCAGGCAGAAAAAAGTTATCCAGGTTTATGTTAAAGCTCAGGCCCTCATCTTGGTAAACCGGCGGGATTTCCTTCCATTCTTTTTTATTATATGAAAAAGAAAAAGTGCAGCTGTCAGGCGATTTTTTCCCATCTGCCTTACCTTCAATATTACCGCCGATAATTACATAGGGGCTTTTGATCTCATAAACCAGCCCGTCTGCTTTTGCCTCGTTTTTATGTATATTCGGTTTATACACAAGCTTGCCGTTACAGATTAAGTTCCAAACTTTATCATTAGGTTTCTGGTGTCCATGATATTTGCCGATGTTATGCCAATTATATATAATCTTCTCACCTGGCCGTAAGCTGTAATCCATGTCATGAAAATCCATATCTTTGAATATACTATTCAGACTATATCTGGTAGTTGCCGTTATTCCTCTATATAATGAGGCTTCCAACTCACTTTTTACCGTATCATCCGGGCTTGATATACCATATACATGGGTTCTTTTTATGAGGTAGTGGTCGCATAGTAAATTCTCGGCTTGCGCTATGGTTTTATTGTCAGTATTTAAATAAAAAACCTTTCGGTTAGCATCCAGCAAATGATACGCGTTATCGTAATAGACGCTGGTTACTAAGTGCTCAGGCAGCCTGGTTTTGTAAACCTCCAATCCGGTTTTATATAATAATGCCCCCATAATATTCACTGTCTCTCTGCATGTGGCATAACCATAAACATTAAAGCCTTTTACAGGGTCTAATCCATCCTGTCGATCCGGTGAGTAGTGAAAAAGGTTGGTCCTGCAAAATTCAAAAATTGACCTGACCTGCTCATCAATAGTAATTGAATCGGTAGTTATCGAGGCCAATATATTATCTATACTTCCCCAATCCCGTTCACCGTTTATTATCAGCTTGGGATTTATTATATCGCTATCACCTATATTCTCTATTTCAACTGATTTATTTGGTTCAAATACTACTGAAAAAGGCTCATACCCCATTGGCCCCCGGTTATTAACACCATCCTGATAACCACCCATTTTTATCTGATATTCCTTATGGCTGGTTTCAATTATCTCTGTATGCTTTTTATTTATTATTTCGGCCCAACTTCTCCCCGCTTGTAGTGGAACCGACAATGCCAGCGCTATAAAGATTAGCCTGATTCCTTTATACATTCTATGATCCAATAATCCAGCATGTGCTCTATCTGGTTGATTAATGCCGCAATACCCACCAGCCCGCCCGCCATAGACTTGTAAGGTCGTATAGCATATTCGTATATGAGGCATTAGCCAGGGGGCAGAAGCAGTTTTTGTTTTTTATTTCCTGCCGCAATTCTTGGGCTTTATCACTAAACCAAACCCGGGGGAAATTATAATCTGTCTCTCTTAAATTTCCCACAGCCTCCGCCTTAATGCAACAGGGCCATACGTCCCCATCAGGGGCAATCTGGCAGGAGGCAACTCCGGCATAGCAGGGGATCACTCCACGCCCCTCGCTTAGCACCTGCTTGACCATTTTATAATATTGCAGGCGAAAAGCCTGAGCCACTTTGGCAACTCCTTTAGGAGAAGAGCAGCTTATCTTTCCTATAAGATAATCAATGGCCTGACTATATTCCTTAGCCGTTGGGGTTATACCCGCTCCAATAGTGCCCAGCTCCACCCTCTCTTCGGCTACTTCGGTAATATACGAATCCGGTTGCCAGGCGCTAAGTTCGTCATAGATTTGTGGAAAGCGGGCTACATTGTATTTAGAGATTACCGTATGAATCCCCAGAGTTACATTATTCAACTTTAATGCTCTCAATGCTTGGTACGTCCGCTGGGCGCGCTCAAAATTGCCCTTGACCCCGCGTATTTTATCATGCCGCTCACCTATATCATCCAGCGAGAGGTTTATGATGATCTTACTTTTAGCACAACTTCTGGCGATATCAGCCACCGCCTGGGGAATTTTATCATACAATATCCCATTGGTAGGGATGTTTATAATCGCCGGGTGAGAAATTTTGTAAATCACCCGGCAGATGTCGACTATATCATTGCGCAGAAACGGCTCTCCCCCGCTTATGGTAATCCAGTACGGTTTTTCCCCTACTGACTTAAATATTCGTTCGTATTCGGCCACAGTCAGCTCAGATTTTTCTGACCCTTTTTCATATACCCGGCAGGTAGCACAGCGCGAATTACAGCGATAGGTGACACTGACCGTATAGCTGACCGGCAATCGCTGCGGATAACCCAAAAGCCTGAAGCATTTATACCAGGGGAATTGTCCTAAAATTTCAATCATTTGTTATAGTCTCTTGGTGCTGGCGATTACTTCCCAACTGATGGGATTCCGATGGCGCACAGTAAAGTCATACCAGCCCAACAGGCGGGCCGTTATTTCTAAAACTATCGCCCCGCCAACCCAACAGGCGCGCTTTAGCTCCCTGAGCAGATAGAGCAGTAACCAGTCAGGCCTGCCGCGCCTGGCCAGTCGAATTATGCGTCTTATATGTTTTCTCAGTTGGGCGGCTACCACGCTGAGTGTATTAAACCAACCTGTGGTTGAGGGAGCATAACCCTTGCTGGCTTTTAAGTGTATATGACCGTTGGCAATCCGGCGGCGTTGCTTCATGAAGTCGCTTACGGTTTCCGGCCCCCTGTTATAAACTATAGACTGAGGGGCATATGCCAACTTATAACCTGCGCCGGTAACCAACTCTTCTATGCTGGCTTCATCTACTGCCGTGTCTTCCGGGATACGGCTGACCACATCACGAAAAGCTACCAGTTCCCCCAGTTTAGGCGAGTCGCTGGCCAGACGGTGATGCAGCCCCCACAAAAAATGCACGCAGCATCCCATGAAGCAGTCGGTACGGTTTACCGGGATTGGCCGGGCGCCGGTCATGCCTACTTCGGGAGTTAAAAAGGGGAGCACCAACTCTTCATAGCAACCGGAGCCAGGAATAGTATCCCCGCTCTCTAAAATCAACACATCGCCCTTGGCTTGCTCGAGAAACAAATTTATGGCTGAAGCCTTACCCTTTCGTTCCGGTTGTACAATAACCTGTAACCTTTTGTCACGGGCGACATACGAATCGGCAATCTCCACCGTTCTGTCGCTGCAACCGCTGGCAACGATAATTATTTGATTAAGTTTACAAAGCTCTAGCTTCTGGTTTAGCGCTGCTTCCAGCAGGCGGCCGATATTGGCTTCTTCATTATAGGCCATTATCCCCAGGCTGCAAGCTATCATCTTATGACTCCCCGGATGTCTTATAAAAAATGCAGGGGGATACCCTGCAATATAGATTACTATAAATCTATTTGATTTTATTAATTATAGTAAAAAAGTGTACGGATTGTCAACCTGAGTCGTGGACAGTTTTAGGTTAAAGGTTCCAGTAAGGGGAGCCAGACTGTTTTTAGTATTGTATCTCCCAGGTATTTTAGAGCATTC
>JAJRUU010000138.1 GCA_024277605.1 bacterium | reverse complement strand
TTAGATTTAGAAATGATCACCCTGCTCATCAAGGGAAAGCCTCTTCGGGATCCGCCCTCCGGGGCTTTCCATGACAAAAGAAAAACCGGACAATTCATTTGTCATAAAACCGGACATTTCTATTTGTTGACAACATTAAAAAAATATACTACTCCTCCGAGTCAGAGAGCATCCCACTATCATGCCGACGCCGCTGCTCAACCACTTCCGGCACCAACTTGTTTTTGTGGCAATGCGCACAGAACCCGTTCATATCTTCACCCTTATCGGTGGGCCAGCGCAAATATTTATAATTGGGATTGGATGGATGATGATCATGACACCCGAGACAGGTTAATTGCTCCTCCTGCCATTTATATCCTTTGGATTCCGTGGGTAAGACCACTTTTTTAGGCGTCATACCTACCGGATGCGTTTCATGCAGATCAATGATCATAAAGCCGACATCAACCGGGCCCAACATCATTTCATCAAGCGGATTAGCAGTCCCTTCGGGTTTGGAATCCATGTCATCCAGGAAGGATATACCCTCCCCTGACTCCTTAAGCTGAGCCTTAAATTCTTCATCCCCATGGCAGTTTAAGCAGATACTTTCTATTCTCTCCAGCGGTTTACCTGTATTTGGATTAATAATAGGTATCTTGCGCTTTTTATTAAATACCGCCAGCACAACCCCCAGGCGATTGCCGTGACACATGGCACATTCATCATGGGCATGCTGCGCCCATAGCATACCTGGAGACATCAATAACCCTAAGCACATAATACAACAGGTCCATCTTATGTCTCTCATTCTGGTTCCATTTTCTGCAATTGCTTAAGATTAATCCCTTCCTGAGCGGCAAATACCAACCCCACAATAATTACGGGCAGGATTATTACTGCATGCACCAAAATGGCAAAGCTCTTAGCTACACTGGCTTCTACCCCCAGTAAAATTAAACCGCTGGCACAAGCAAAATGAAATGTACCTATAAAACCCGGGGATGAGGGGATAGCCACAGCAGCAGCAATTATGACGGCCAGCAGAATCGAGCTAAAAAAAGACAGTTGAAACCCAAAGGCTTGATAGGCCACATAGAAGCTACAGAAAATCGCTATCCATATCATAAACGATAGCAACAATATCCTGCCGATATGTGCCCCCCCCTTAAGCGATTCTAAACCCTGACTGAATGAATTTATAAAATGAATCAACTTATCCCATATCTTTCCAGAGTCAGGCTTGCGTCTACCGTCTAAGAATCGAACTACTCTACTATAATAGTGGGTCATCATCAACAACCCTGCCAGCATCAACACATAAATTCCACCTATTACAATTCCGGCTATTTTTAACTTGTGCGGATGCAAATACGGATTCTGATAAAAACTCGCTGGAAAAGGATAACACGTGACAACCAAAATCAAAAACATAAGCACGCTAAAACCGTCAAACACCCTTTCCACTACTATTGTAGCAAACGCACTGCTCTTGCTTATTTTTTCACGATTCCCAATTACATACGCCTTGATGACTTCACCCATGCGTGCCGGAAATATATAGTTGGACATAAAGCCTATGGTGGTTGCCGTAAACATACTGTAAAGGGTGGTCTTCTTAATCGGATCTAAGATATATTTCCAGCGCTCCGCCCTGATTAATAATGTCAAAAGTTGCAAAGCTCCGGCCAGTAACAGGTAAAAATAATTAACCGATTTGAAGCTCTCCCATATCTTGGCATAATCAAGTTGACGCCCAAATAAATACAGGAAACCCACACTTATTAATATACCAAGCCATACTTTAATTTTCAAGTAACTATCCCCATCTTTCTCAAGTTAATCAACCTAGTGTCGGATCAAGTCTGTCATGCCGGACTTGATCCGACATCCAAAGCTTGTGGATTCCCGCCTTCGCGGGAATGACAATCATACGTTACATGGATGACATGACACTAGCTCACCTTTCCGACCAGACTCACATCACCGATTCCATGATATTCCTGTAGCGATTTTACTCCAATTTGCTTTCCCAACGCTGACTTAATCGCGGCCACCGCCACGGCAGCGCCTGCTATAGTAGTAAAGTAGGGTACATCATGCATAAGTGCGGCCCGTCGGAGTTGATAAGAATCCTGCTGTGAATGTTTTCCCTCAGGAGTATTGATCACCATAGCGATTTGCCCATTCTTTATATAGTCCACAATATGGGGTCGGCCATCACTCACCTTAAGTACCGACTCCACCGGTATATGATAGCCGGAGAGAATGCGGTGAGTTCCAACGGTAGCCAGCAGCTTAAATCCCATCTTACTCAACTCCCTGGCAATATTTACCAGCCCTATCTTGTCCTCATCCTTAACACTGACAACCACCATACCGGCCAGCGGCAGACCGAGCCCGATACTGTTTTGAGCCTTGGCAAAGGCGATGGCAAAATCCTCATCTATCCCCATTACCTCACCGGTGGACCGCATCTCAGGCCCCAACAAGGTGTCTACCCCGGAAAATTTTACAAAGGGGAACACCGCCTCTTTTACTGAAATATGCCGGGGGATTATTTCCGAATGCACCCCCAACTCCTTCAACGACTTACCGGCCATTACCCGAGCGGCTACCTTAGCCAGCGGCAAACCAATCGCCTTACTTACAAAAGGAATCGTACGGGAAGCCCTGGGGTTTACCTCTAAGATATATATATCTTCATTTTGAACAGCGAATTGGATATTGATCAACCCGCTTACATTAAGTGCATACGCCAACATCTTGGTTTGACGCTTTACCTCATCAATAACTGACGCTGGAATTGAATACGGCGGTAAAGAGCAGGCGCTATCACCAGAATGAATACCGGCCTCCTCAATGTGCTCCATCAGGCCGCCAATGACAACATCAGTACCATCAGCTATCGCATCCACATCCAACTCGCGAGCATCCGCCAGAAATTTATCGACTAAAACAGGGTGCTCCGGAGATACCTCTAAAGCAATAGTCATATAGTCCGACAGGCTCTCCTCATCATAGACGATCTGCATCGCCCGTCCGCCAAGCACATAAGAGGGACGTACCAACACCGGGTAACCAATTTGTGCAGCTATGGTTCGGGCCTGTTCGTACGACCTGGCGGTGCCATTTGGCGGTTGTTTCAATTCCAATTTATTCAATATTTGCTTAAACCGCTCCCTATCCTCCGCCCGATCAATATTATCGGGTGAAGTCCCTATAATGTTAATTCCCTCTTGGGCCAGCAACTTAGCCAATTTAAGCGGGGTTTGACCGCCGAACTGAACAATCACTCCATACGGTTTTTCCTTGTCCAGAATATTCAATATGTCTTCAGCCGTCAGGGGTTCGAAATACAACCGGTCAGAAGTATCATAATCGGTGCTTACCGTTTCAGGGTTGCAGTTCACCATAATAGTCTCATAGCCATCTTCTTTTAAGGCAAATGCCGCATGCACGCAACAATAGTCAAACTCAATCCCCTGACCGATGCGGTTTGGCCCACTGCCTAAGATAATAATCTTTTTTCTGTCGCTGGGATTGGCCTCACACTCAGTTTCATAGGTGGAATAGAAATAGGGAGTATAGGCCTCAAACTCAGCCGCACAAGTGTCCACCTGCTTAAATACCGGGGTAATATCTAAGGCTTTGCGCTTCTCACGTAACTCCCGTTCAGGAACATCCCAGATTTTAGCCAGGGAGACATCTGAGAAGCCATATTGCTTAGCCTTCCGCAACAGGGAGTCATCCACGGCAGCTAAAGTATTTCCTTTCAGCTCTTCTTCCAGCTCTATAATTTGCCGGATATTTTCCAAAAACCAGGGGTCTATCCGGGACAGCTTATTGATCTGGGCAAGCGAAAAGCCTAAACGAAACGCATCGGCGATATACCATACCCGTTCCCAAGTTGGAGTTCGCAGTTTTTCTGTAATCATATCAGAATACTTTTGATATGCCTGCATAT
>JAJRUU010000137.1 GCA_024277605.1 bacterium | reverse complement strand
TTTTGCAAATTTTGAGCATCTCTTTATTCGAGAGACCTCATATTTATCAGCTACTTACGCAATGTGATTACCAAAAAACTGAAACATCTGGTTGTATCCAGTTGAATTTATTCGATTATTAACCGGACAGTAGTGATTTTTTTTACAAATATTTTTCTTTCTTCAAGTAATCTGAGGGCTGTTTCGTTATTATTAGCGCCTGCATCCAGCAAAATTTGTACTATGTTTGGATTGCATAGCGAAATAGTTGTTACAGCCCACATCAAGGCTGTCTGACCATCACTGTTTTCCGTATTCACGGTAGCCCCCGCATGTAGCAAGGCTTTTACAGTGGATATTTCACCATATCCCGCTGCAGCCATCAAGGGTGTGTTTCCATCTCCATCCTTTACATTTACATTGGCCCCCGCATCAATCAAGGCTTGGACGGTGGCTGTATAGCCATTCCTTGCCGCAAGCATCAATGCCGTCCAGCCAACGCTATCTTTCTCATTAACATCAGCCGCCGCACCCGCATCCAATAAGGCTTGTACAGTAGCGGTTTGACCGGCCTGCGCAGCTGTCATCAATGGAGTCGTTATTGTCATACAACCAAAATTGAGGGTAATTAGCGATAAGACTAAAAAAACAAGAGTTGCTTTGCCCTTATAACCGGATCTGTTCATAAATTTAGGCTGGGAGTCTGTCGTTGTTCTTCACCTAAGTCAAAAACAAGTTTTAAGAGCTTATCTGCTTCCGGCACCCTTTCAGCAGAAATAACCTTGCCGATTCGGATGTCTGATTTTTTGAAATCTTCAAATGTAATAGTATCTTCCATAGATTGAATTGCTCCACGTTCAAAGATTGGCGATTTAACCCGAATAATTCGGGGCTTATTAGTAGCAAAACCATATCTGGTTGAAAATTATAAATTTATCAGCTTACTGATCAGCCGCCTCGGGCAAACAAAATTTTGTTGGACGTTGGCTCATAAGCCTTGGCTCATAAACCTTATCTCACAAGGGGTGTCTTGCGAACCCAGCCTAAATTTATGAATAGATCAGGTTTAACAGCTGTTTTCAGCCAACCGCTTAAAGTTTAATAATTGCTTGCGTATCATAATATAATCCAAAAAATCAGCTATCTTTATAAATATCCGGTTAAGCGTGGCAGGCCGGGAGTTTATTATTATTTTTACTACCAAGCGGCAACAATTATCAGGTTGCCTGAAAAGCTGATAGATTGCATAAAATGGGAAGGGTTTAAGCAATATTTTTATGAAACCAGGCGCTTTATCGGAAAGGGCAAAACTCAAAAATTCGTTTTCTTTAAATTCGGGCACATTAAATAGTAACATAATCGTATCGCCGATTTTTAAAGGCGGTGCATCGGAAATGATGTGTTGCGGGCTTTGCCGGCCCAGGTTATCAATCCAATCATAGCTGTAAGGTGCATATCGCAACTGCGTAAGCCAGGGGAAGATGCGCTCCACCGGGGCATTAATCGAAATGGCGCGATAGATAATAGTGGAATGCTCACATATGTATTTATCGACGACATACGCATAACTTAACTCTTCTTTTGTGCACTGATTGTATTTAAGCATGATATTTTTCTAATGGGTTCACCAAGAATAACAATAGAGATTGTTAAAATGCTCAATTAAATAGCGACTTACCATCCATATCCGCCGGTATAGCCAAGCCCAGCACATCCAGCACGGTGGGGGCAATATCGATTAAACGTGGGGTGTCCGCCTGTATTTTGCGGTTGGCAAACAGGATACCGGGCACGAATTCCGGGTCTATGCAATGGTCACCGCTCCAGGCCTTTGTGTTATCATAAAATAATCCATTGGGTGCCCCGCCGATGGCGGTTTGCCAGGATACCCGGTATCCGGGGCGGAAGCCGATTACTAAATCGGGCGCATCATTCAGATATGGGCCGGAATAAATATCATCTCGCAGGTAGACTCCTTTTACCGCTTTATCGCCGGTTAAGGGATCGGTTAATTCCAGCATCTTCCGGGCTATCTCCTTGCTCAACTCACGCGCCTCGTCAGGGGAAACGATTCCGTCTCTCTCTCGCCCCTGGAGGTTTAAATAGATACTGCCGAAACCCAGGCAATAGGCCTTGGTTTTATGCCAATCTACATCTGAAAACAAGGTGTTGTCTTTTCGCTCTTCCGGAGTGGAGGTAAGCGTCATAAAACCGCTTTCCACCAGCCATGAGTTTACATGCACCGCCCGCCTGAAGGATGAGAAGCCGTGATCGGAGCAAACTATCAAGGTGGTGTTCTTGTCTACATGAGTTAGTACCGTCTCCAAAACTTTATCCATCCAGCGATAGTAGCTTTCTACCACATCCTTATATTTCTCATATTTTGCCTTGTCGATTTTATATAGTTCCGGTTCTTCATAGTGCCAGAACATATGCTGCACCCGGTCGGTGGTATCAAACACAAAGGCCAACAGCCCCTGGGAAAAGCGGGATAACTCAAAATCCAGCATTTTTTCCCGCTCATGCATAATCTCTTCGCAACCAGCTAAAAAGGCGTCTTCATCAAAGCGGCCCTCAGACAGCGCCCTGGTGTCTTCCGGCATGCCCAAGGTGTGGTATAATCCCACATTTTCGGCTAACTCCGCAGCATATCCATCGGGATTGCTTATTCTGTACACCGGTTCCCGGGGATGAACCTCCACGGGCGTAAGGTATAGTTTCAGCGGGTCGGTTTGGGTCAGGTAAAATTTGACGATGCCTTTTATCTTCTTAAAAAAGCCCACCTTAAAACTTAGCTCTACCCAATCGCTCCAGCTTTTCTCCTTTAAGGTAATACTTTGACCATCCAGCAAAATCGTAACCTGCTTATTGGCTTTATCCTGAGTAATGCTGAAGGGAATCTTGGCCGGTTCCTTCTTCAGCCCAACTGTCGGCCCCAGAATCTCAGTGTTGATGGCGCCTGCGCCGGGAGTTACTACTATTACCTTATGTTTTCCCTCGTCATCGGCCGCCACCGGCTGGGTGGTATAAAAAGTATAGTTTCCCAGACTGCCCTTTATATCAGGCACACCCAGGCCGGCAAATACCCTGGCTTTGCTCTCCCTGGGGGGGAAAGTTATCGGCCAGCGCACCACGGTACTCGGAATACCGGCAGCTGCAGTAATCTCCCAGAACGGGGTTCCTTTGCGCACAGGGGTGTAGGTATTTGAAGCTAACGCCCCCTTGTTGAGCTTGAGAATGGCTAAATCCGGCAGGTAAGTTTTGGGGTCTCGTTTTATAAAATCAAATATATCGTGCTTGCCCGGATTACAGCCCGTAGCCAGGCAGGACCAGGCCACCGGACTCTGAGTCGGGTTGGAGGTCTGCAAGGGAGAGTAACCCCCTGTTTCTTTTAAGTTTGAGAAATTGGGCAGCTCCCCAGCCGCCATCAATCTCTCTGCGATTTTGGGATCCAAGCCGTCCATGCCCAGTACAATCACCTTTTTGCCTTGTGATTTTTCCATAGATACAGTTGCCTTATCGGATGTTGATAGAAGTGGGGATATCAATTTATAACCGCCAATTAATACACCTAACCCGACTGCGAACACAAGTGGAATAGAAATTCTGGGATGCTCTTTGCCTTTGTTAAATAGATACTTAAAGAACTTGAATATTGGTCGGAAGAAGATACCGAGAAACACACATAAAACCGCCAATACCTGTCCCATGACAGAGAACACAGCGCTCGAGGTGCCAGGATCAATATAGGCGTAAACATAACCTGGGAATAATCCCAGAATGCCTAAAATTAAAAGGCTGGAACTGACAAACCTACCGTGTTTTGCTGTTGAGCTTACGTAACGATTCATTTTATTTCATTAAATTAAAAGGCTTTCTCATTTTTAAGTAAAATAGCATATGCGTAATAATTTTTCAATTATCTATTCTGAAAAGGGGACATGTCCCCTTTTTCAAGATGCCCTTAAATTTGGTGGGAATAACTTGGTTCATATATAAATCCTATTATATAACCCGGTCAATTCATAAATTCAGACTGGGTTTGCAAGACACCCCTTGTGAGATGAGGTGCATGAGCCAACGTCCAATAAAACTTTGTTTGCCTGAGGCGGTTGATCAGGAAGATGTGGTTTTGCTGTTAATAAGGCCCGAATTATTCGGGT
>JAJRUU010000136.1 GCA_024277605.1 bacterium | reverse complement strand
TTATCAGCGCTTAAGTCATATCTGGTTAGTGAACAGGTCTTGGCCGAGGTGGCTGCTGAAATTGATTTAGGGGCATACCTGTTATTAGGCAAGGGGGAAGAACAGACCCAGGGCCGCCAGAAGAGTTCTCTCTTAGCCAATGTGCTGGAAGCCTTAATCGCCGCTATCTATCTGGATGGGGGGTTAGAAGCCGTTCGGCTTTTTGTCATCGAACAATTCAGCCGCAAGTTAGAAGAAACCCACGCCCAACAACATCTCGCAGATTATAAAAGCCTGCTTCAGGAATATACTCAAGCCACATTTAATTGCCGACCCAAATATGAATTAGTAGCTCAGAATGGACCGGCACATAACCGTAGATTTGAGGTGAAGCTCATAATAAACGGTCAGGATTCAGCTTATGGGAAGGGAAAGAGTAAAAAAGAGGCCGAGATCAATGCTGCCCAACAAGCGGTAGAAGCCTTTAAGCATAAAGAAGATCAATCACAACCCAGTTTTTTCTCCCGGAGCAAACAGGTACGACAGCCAGATACTGACCTCATATAACAACACCAGCGGAATACCCATCAGCAATTGCGTAAACACATCCGGCGGGGTAAACAACGCCGCAACTATAAATATAACTAAGACAGCATATCTCCTGCTTTTAGCTAACTGGGTATAAGTAACCAACCCCATTCTGGTAAGCATGACCACTATTACCGGCAGGTTGAAGACCAGCCCAAACATAAACAGAATCACCATACAAAATGACAGATATTCCCCCACGGAAATCATGGGCTGTAAACCGGGGTAAGCATAGCTTAATAAAAAATGTAATCCTATCGGTAAAATGCTATAATAGGCGAATAAAGTTCCCGCCAGGAAAAGCAAGCTGCCGGAGGCAATAAAATATACGGCATAAGATTTTTCGGTTTGCTTTAATCCTGGAGCAATGAATCGCCATATCTGAAACAGGGAAAAAGGCAGGGCAAGTATCACCCCGGCAAAAAAGGAGACTTTTAAGTTTGCCATAAAGGCTTCGGTAGGACTGATAAATACTAAATTCTGCGAAAGCGGCTCCTTTAACCAATGGAGTATGTGACCGGAGAAGAGATAACTGATCCCGAAACCCAACCCAATGGCTAACAGGATTTTAATCAGACTTTTTCGCAGTTCTTCTAAGTGAGTCAAAAACGGCATTCTATTTTCAGTCATGGGGGTCAGAGACCCTTTTTTCTTGTAAATCTCGTGTCATGTTATCCCTGTTTAGTTGCTTTCTCTGTATCGCAGGAGCGCTTCCCACTCTATACGCTTAAGCCAAGTCATTATACATAGATCGGGTTTAACTATCTGAATCGTCGTCTTTCATTATGCTCTCTCGCAAAGCATCTGCTTCTTTTTTAAATTCAGCCAGTCCCTTACTCAGGCGGCCAACCAGTTTCGGTAATTCCTGCGGTCCGACAAATAGTAATATAATCAATAAAATAACTAATAATTCTGCCATGCCGATGCCCAACATTTTTTCTCCCTTACAGCCATTGGTATATGTCTAATTCTATGAGATATAGTAGAACCTGTCAAGCCTGTCGAAAGCCTGCATGAGCGATCATCGAAAACTCATTAGATCCACCGGTATAATCAGCCTGGCAACCTTTGTCAGTCGTATCCTGGGGCTGGTTCGCGAAGCGGTGGTGGCCTATCTGTTCGGGGCGGGCCTTGCGGCGGATGCCTTTTTTATGGCCTTCCAGATTCCTAATATGCTGCGCCGCTTATTGGCGGAAGGCGCTCTTTCAGCCTCGTTCATTCCAGTATTTACTGAATACTACCGTAATAAAGGAAAACGCCAGGCATGGGAACTATCTGCCGCCACAATTTGTATAACCGCCATAATCTTAGTCCTGGTAACCATAGTGGGAGTAGTGTGCGCCCCTATAATTGTCAAACTCGTCGCGCCCGGATTTAAGGCGGTAGAAAACAAGCAAGAACTTACCATCCTGCTTACCAGAATCATGTTCCCCTTTATTTTCTGCATCGGGCTGGCCGCTCTCTTTATGGGCATCCTGAATTCATTGCAACACTTTCTGGCTCCGGCGCTGGCTCCGGCATTATTTAATATCTGTATCATCGGCTCCGCAGTTTATTTGGCACCGCAATTTGCTAATCCGGTAGTTGCCTTAGCCATAGGAGTGCTCCTGGGGGGAATGGCGCAACTCCTTTTTCAACTTCCCTTTCTAAAGCAAAAGGGAATGAAATTTAAGATTACCTTTAATTTTAAGCATCCGGGATTAAAGAAAATAGGTCAGCTCATGCTCCCCGCTATATTTGGTTTAGCGGTTTATGAGCTAAATGGGTTCGTTGATAGGGTACTGGCCTCGCTACTACCCCCTGGAAGCGTTTCCTATTTAAATTATGGCAACCGTTTAGTTCAATTTCCATTGGGGTTATTCGGCATTGCCCTGGGAACAGCTATTTTGCCCACACTTTCACGTCAGGCGGCCGATGGTGATTTAAAAAACCTTAAGGATACTTTCTCGATGGGACTACGGTTGGTGCTCTTTGTCAGCACACCGGCCATGATAGGATTAATGATCCTGGGGAAACCCATAATACAATTATTGTTTCAACGGGGTGAGTTCGGCTATGCAGCCACAGTAGGCTCGGCTGAGGCCCTATTCTATTATTCAGTGGGTTTATGTGCGTATGCTGCTGTTAAGGTTACCGTGCCGGTGTTTTATTCCCTACAAGACACAAAAACACCGGTTAAGATATCCATCATCGCTATGAGCGCTAATATTTTATTAAACCTGATCCTGATGGGGCCGCTAAAACATGCCGGGCTGGCGCTGGCTACCTCATTATCCGGCATGATTAATGCCGGTTGGTTGATTTATGCCCTGCGGAAACGATTAGGTTGTCTGGGGGGCAGGCTGATCCTGGCCTCTTTTAGCCGGGTTGCCCTGGCATCCGCCGTTATGGGCCTCATTTGCTGGCAGACACTTAACTACTTCACTTTTATGAATCACAGTACGTGGGGAAAATTGGGGATTCTGGGAGGCTGCATTGCGGGTGGAGCTGTGGTTTTTCTCTTGCTTTCCCATCTCCTGGGCAGTAAAGAGATTTTGTTATTACAACAGGGGTTCTCCACCCGCAAAAAGCAACCTAACACCAAGTTGCATTCAAAATGATACCAATTCCTCACTCGGGTAGGTCGGCCTTTAGCCCTCCCCACCCATCCGGTTAGAAAAAACTAATCTACGTTTTTATTCCCTACCCGGCTGGTGTCCTTATCTTTATACCCAGCTGGTGCCCTTATCTTTATCGAGATCTCCACCTGGCGATAACATCCACTATTCCAAACAATTACCAGAAGTGCTACCCGCATTTATGGTGGCTGAACCAGCAATCGAACATTTTTCAGGGGAAACGGCTTCCATGTGAAAGTTCCCTATAGTGGTTACTACTACGTTATTCTTAAGCGTAGTCCATTTGCCGGAAGCCATATTCAAATTATCAGCGCTAACAGTAGCCCCTCGTTTAATAACAACTTCACTGGAGCCGACACTGCCAGTTGAAATAAGTGACATATTACCCGTAATAGCAATCTGGGCGGCTCCACCAATAGCTGCTTCTTTTGAGGCTTCCACCAACAAGCTGTCGGCATCTACTTGAGCCCCTCGTTTAATAATGGCATCTTCGTTAGTGGAAATAACTGATACAGCACCGCTTACGTTAACATCGACGCTGAGGCCAATAGTCGCCCACTTTAAAGCCTCCACCAACAAACTAGCTGCATTTACGGTTGAGCCGGTTTTGATAATAGCCTCACTACTGGAAACATTACCCGTGGAAACCACACTAACCGCTCCACTAACATTAACCTGGTAATTCTTACCAATCTTAGCTATCCTCATGGCTCTGATGGTCAACTCACCAGCATTAATAACCGATCCCTGACCAAAGCCAGCATGTCCAAGCTCAGATAATACCGTCACTTGATCGGCATTGGCCATGAATCCATTTACTTCTTTTCGTCCATCCAAGCAGATAGTATCACCGGTCAATACAACATTGTTTTTTAACTTGATCTTGCAGGGAGAGTGGATATCAATAGTTGATCTGCTTACATTATATTTAATCTTAAGGTTTTGGTATTTGCTCCCATTAAAGCCAAAGTCAACCAGATAGGCGTCTAACTCAGCATCATTATTCACCACCACCGTACTCTGGGCACATGCTACGCCTGGGGTATAATCAGTTTTAATCTCACAAAAAGTTGCTGCTTCAATTTCGCATATACTCGAACAACCGTCACCATCCGCTGTATTGCCATCATCACATTCCTCAGGAGGTTCAATCACCCCATTGCCGCACACCGGGGTAGAAAAGCCGACAGATTCATAGGCCCCCATATCCACCCCAGCCCCTTGAGAACGGGAGTTGCCTTCTATATCCAGTGCAGGAGCGCCGTTTGCCGTCCCGGTGTCAATCGCCGGCGAACCGGCGGTCAGGCTATAGTCACTGCCGACGGCATTTGCAAACGCAGGATCCGCATAGATATTATTATTGGTGCCTACATAATCATCGATCAGTGAATAACTGATGCCCACAGCCCCCTCATTCAAGATGCCCGCACCCTCTAACCCGCCATATAAATCATCGGCTCCATTATTCCAGAATATATTGTTTTTTAATACACTGGATACGCCGGCAGCCTGCATGCCTCCCACCGATTCGGCCAGCGTACCAACGTTATCGGCAATGGTATTATTTATTAGTTCGCTGGTGGAATCAAAACCTGAAGCATACAAACCACCCACCGCATCAGCTACATTTTTCGCAATTAAATTATTATTTAAGCTGCCCGAAAAATTAACCGCATAGATACCCCCGCCGCTGCCGGTAGTGGCTTGGTTACTCAGGATAGTATTGCGCTCAACTGAACCGGCACAATCAGCTATATATAATCCGCCGCCATGCATATAAGCGGTATTTGAGGTTATCTGATTAGCAGTGATGGCGCTGGTTCCACCGGTCAGATAAAAACCGGCACCCGCTCCCGCCTGGTTATTGCTCACCACATTCCCGGACACACTGCCGCTTGAATCTGTTAATCGTATACCCCCACCGGTATCAGTGGCCAGGTTAGCAGTGATAGTATTGCCACTGATTGTCCCGCTAAAGCCTTTAGCGCTAATAGCAGCCCCGCTGGCAGCTTCGTTGTTCCTAATAATATTGTTAGTGATATTAATATTGGAATCGGCAATATTGATTCCACCACCCTGACTGGCCTTGCCATTTGAAATGGTGAAGTTACTCAGCGTCACGGTATTAACACCTACGGCAGATATCACGGCAGCGGCGCTTGCGCCATCTAAAATGGTAGTGTCCCGGTTGGCGCCGGATACAGTAACCTCCTGTTTCATAACCAAGGGGAAACTCTCACCAGTAGCTAATACAGAATATGTTCCACCGGCTACGTGAATAATATCACCGGCAACCGCCTGGCCTAAAGCGTGGGTAATGCTCTTCCAGGGAGTACCCGCAGACCCGTCGTTTGCGTTATCCCCACCAACCGCCACATAATAATCTGCCGCCCACACACTCACCGGCAAAAACATTAAACACAAAAAAACCGCTAACCCCCTTATTTTAAAGCCTCTTCCATTCCCCATTCGTCTCATTTTTTCACCCTCTCATTGAAGATATATGTAATTAATGCTTATATTACAATTCCAGTCTGATTATATATAAATCAAGTCCCCGGCACAACGCAAAACAGAAACCACCCTCACTCAGATTCCCACCAGCGCTTTTTATTGATTTTTTTAGACCATTTGTCAATATAATTATACCATTATACAGTAAAAATTCAAGTTTTTTTAAATTTCATTCTGGTTGGCT
>JAJRUU010000135.1 GCA_024277605.1 bacterium | reverse complement strand
GAAGTGACGGCGGTAACAAATAAGGCGTCTCCCGGTCGGTCAGTATAAATTTAACACTCATCTTTTGGCCCCTTCATGGCAAAGATTTATTTCCGACCATTATACCATATTCTGCTGCTAAAGTCCGACAGACTCCTAGCATTCAACCCAACCTACGTTTTTTATAATACTTCCCTCGAAGCACATGATAATACCTTAAGGGTATCTTAAAAAAGGGGTCTATGACCCCCCCCCCTAGTCCTTTACTACCCACACTTTAACTATAGCTTCAATCTCGGGATGCAGCTTTACCGGCACATCATAGATACCCAGGGCCTTTATCGGCTCTTTTAGCATAATCAATTTCTTATCCAGCTCTATGCCTTCGGTTTTTAAACTCTTTGCAATATCTATAGAGGTGACTGAGCCGAATAATTTATCGTTTTCGCCCACTTGTTTCTTCACCGTGCACGGAGTTCGACCCAGCAATTGGGCAAATTCCGTCAAATGCTCCCGCTCTTTTTCGGCATGCACTCGTTTCTTTTTGCGTTCTACTTCCAGCTGTTTTTTGTTCTGAGCGGTAGCTTTTAAGGCTAAGCCTTTGGGTAGCAGGTAATTTCTGGCATATCCATCGGACACCTTGACTATTTCACCAAAAGGACCCAGTTTTTCAACATCACCTAATAAAATCACTTCCATCGATTCTCTCCTTATCTCGATTCACATATTACAAAAACCACAAAGGGGACAGGTCCCCGGGGACAGATCCCCAATGGAATATATTTCTCACTTGCCTCGCTACGAACCCCAAAGTCCGACAGACTCCTTAGGCGTTCGCCAGCTTTATCTTCCTGAAATCAAACCATGTATCAAATAAGCCCAGTGGAAACAACAGCAACATAAACACGGGCTGAATTATTAGCGTTCCGGCTACCAATAGCTTAATAATCAGGGTCATGCGTTTGTTAGTCCAGAAGAACAAACCAATAGCCATACCCTGGGCGGTATAGATAGCTAAAAAGACTAACATAGCATTAATCCCCCACACATTCAGGGCGGAAAGCCCCAATAGCCAGAGTAAGATGGAAGCTATCAGGCCCCAGACCCCGCCCTCGGGAATCAAAAGTCGAGAAAAAGGCGTACGGTCGGCCACTATATAGCCCAACTTGACTAACACAATTCTGCTCATGATATAATTGGCGATGACCAAAAACAGCGATAAACTGATATACATACCGGGATACGCCAGTAAAACAAATTGTTTCAGCCTTCGGGAGCCTTCCGCTATAGCTGCCTTCTGATTACTATCCAAGTCCATCTGCTCGTAAGCCCGATTGATCTCCCCTACCTGCCGATCCATCTCTATAGTTAGATACTCTTTAGGACTAATCCCCTGGGTGGTAACCATTATTCCCAAAAGCGCTGCCGCCGCAACTATATTGACCAGGAAAGCAAAGAGCACAATCTTCTCCTGGGTTAATTTCTGTTTAAACCCATGCGCCAGCGCCAGACTCAAAAAACCAAATTCAAAGAAGAAGGTCACCCCGAACATCTGCCCCCACCAAACAGAGAGAAGAACCAGCAGGGCAAACAAGAGTACTGTCCCAGAGAGTAACCCGTGACGCAAACTAAAGACGGTTATCGCCACCGGAGTCAATATAATTATGAAAAAACCTATTATATGGATGGGAATTTTAAAACCGACGAATAGAGACAGCAATATTAACGCTAAAAACAGAAAAAATTCTTTAGCCGGATTAACGGTATTAACAGCAGACAAACGTTCTCTTCCCTATGATCATATGCCAAACGGGGCGAATGTACTTACCCCTACTCAACGGAAAATGGCAGCAAGGCTATATTGCGCGCCCTTTTAATGGCAGTGCCGAGCTGGCGCTGATGTGGTGCGCAATTCCCCGAAATACGCCGTGGAATTATCTTACCCCGATCGGTAATAAAATTGCGCAATCTTCTTGCATCCTTATAGTCAACATACTCTATCTTGTCTACACAAAATTTACATACTTTCCTGCGTGAAAAGCTCGATCTTCTTTCCCTCATGTTTCTAAATACCTATTATTGGGGTTACCATAAAAAGCGCAAAAGTTACGCTTATATTTTCATAAATTAAAACGGAATGCTTTCATCGTCGCCGCCAGGCATATCTCTGCCGCCCGTCTGGCCAGCTCCCTGACTCCTGTCACCTGTTCGAGGCAAAAACTGAACACTGTTGGCGACGACATCCAGCTTACTGCGCCGCTGACCGTCTTCAGTTTCCCAGGAACGTTGCTGTAGGCGGCCATCCAGCATTATCCCACTTCCCTTGCTCAAATATTCATTACAGTTTTCAGCCTGCTTTCCCCACACGGTGATATCTACAAAACACACCTCTTCTTTTAGTTCATCATTCTGGCGGTAGCGGCGGTTTACGGCCAATCCAAAGCTGCACACCGGACTTCCACCTGGAGTATAACGTAACTCCGGATCCTTGGTCAGATTACCCATCAAAATAACTTTATTAAAACTCGCCATGTTTATTCCTCCTCGGGCGAACTATCCGCTTCGTCGCTCTTCTGTGGCTGGCCGGGACGTATAGAGAGCGTAACGAACCTGATAATGGGATCAGCAAGTTTATAATGACGTTCAATGGGGGAGATTCCCTTTGGCTCACACTCAAAGTGCAGCAGGACGTAATTACCCTGCTTATACTTCTGGATTTCATATGCTAACTCACGTAAGCCCCATTTTTCCAGATTGGTTATTTTGCCACCCTGCTTTTCAATCGCCGTTTCAATTTTGCCTAGACTTTCCTCAACCTGAGCCTCTTCCAAATCCGGCTTTAAGACAACTACACTTTCATAATTCTTCACTACTCATCCTCCTCCTCCTGGATATACATAGCCCTAAAGTTATTTTAGAGCAAGGAGCTTTCCAGCTCAATTATAGTATCAATTTGTGCAAACCTAACACAACGCAAGGAATAAATCAAGCTGTTTTTAATCCACACAACCGCTACTAGGAGTCTGTCGGACTTTAGCAGCAGAATATGGTATAATGGTCGGAAATAAATCTTTGCCATGAAGGGGCCAAAAGATGAGTGTTAAATTTATACTGACCGACCGGGAGACGCCTTATTTGTTACCGCCGTCACT
>JAJRUU010000134.1 GCA_024277605.1 bacterium | reverse complement strand
CGGCGTCACTAAATGGCTGCAGGCGATCAAAATCATAATAAAAACCATTTTCTATAGCCGGCCCAATGCCTAGTTTAGTGCCCGGATAAAGCTCTTGTACCGCCTGGGCCATGATGTGGGCGGTACTATGGCGCAATATTTCCTGCCCTGCGGCTGAATCAGCGGTAATGGGATCCAGCTCGGCAGTTTGGGCCAAAGAATAGCTTAAATCAACCGCTTCACCATTTACTCTAGTGGCGATTATATTTTTAAGTTTGCCGTTGAGCAGGCTTTTGAGCGCTTCAGCGGTAGTGATGGGGGTGGTGAATTCTCCCTTTTGACCATCAGCCAGACTCACTATTATTTTAGCCATATAATTTCCTTGATGCAGGTACGGCCTGCTTTATTCACATCACAGACACGGTCTGCTTTATTCGAAAACAGGCCATGCCTATAGAGTTTTACAAATACACTAAAAGATTGTCTTGCCATTAATTAAGCCCGACTTGCCGGGTTAAGCCCGACTTGCCGGGTTAAGCCCGACTTGCCGGGTTAAGCCCAACTTGTTGGGTAAGAAAACAAAAGCACCACAAAAGCACATCTCGGCTTTTATGATGCTAGCATAAATTATTCAACCGATTTTGCTGTAAACCCAAAAAATGTGTGCCTTTAAAATTATAGGTACAATTTAATAAATGGTAGGCGCGAGGGGTTTTGAACCCCTGACTTCTACCGTGTCAAGGTAGCGCTCTCCCCCTGAGCTACGCGCCTGCAAGCTTATCACACGTTAACCCGTGTTTTTCATAAATTCATGTTAGATGTGCCGGATCTCCTATGACCTGAGGCTGACAAACTTAACGTTTTCAATAAAATACTAGTTTTTTAGCGTCTAAGCAGACTTCCTCGGTCTGAATTCATTGCCATCAATTTTATCGAAATTATATTTTAGCTGAAAATCAAAGTCAAGTGTTATCTCGTATTATGGTTCAAAGCGGGCTGCCGGTTGACATTTTGCTTAATTTCATGGTAGGCTTACACGTTTCCAGTAACTTTGTCAGACTACCATAATTGCCAGAATAAATCAAAAATAGCTGTATCCATGATAATTATTCATAGATTAGCAGATATTAAAGCCTATGCTAAACCGGTATTGACCTTGGGGAACTTTGACGGACTTCACCGGGGACATCGGGCTATATTGGAACGGGTAGTTGAGCGAGCCGGGGAACTGGGGGGTACTGGCATGGTGCTTACCTTCCAGTCGCATCCCCTGGAGATATTGGCCCCTCATAAAAGTCCCCCGCGGCTGACTACACAAGATGAGAAAATAAGGCTTTTGCGTAATTTTGGCGTTCAAGTGTTAATTAGCGTTCCATTTACCGCAGAATTTGCTCAGCAATCGGCAGAAAAATTTCTAGATGAAACCATTTATAAAAACATACACCCAACCGAAATTATTGTAGGCCATGACTATGCATTTGGTTATCATCGTAAGGGTACGGTTCTCCTGTTAGACAAAATGCAGTCCGCATACGGCTATAGGCTGGAGGTAATAGATGCTGTAGTGTGTGATGGAGTTATATCCAGCAGTACCCGGATACGGGAGAAGATTGCCGAAGGAGAAATAGAGACAGCCAATAAACTCTTAGGCCGGGTTTATTCCATAACGGCAGCGGTGGTTGCGGGAGGGCAAAAGGGCAAGGCTTTGGGCTTTCCTACCGCTAACTTAGCGCAGCAACCCAAACTCATATCGGCAGTTGGAGTATATGCGGTATGGGTAAGTTTTAAAGGGCGGGTCTTCCAGGGAGTAGCCAATATAGGTTATCAACCCACATATGGCCAACATCCCCTTTTAGTTGAGGTTCATATGCTGGACTTTAAAGGGGATATTTATAAAGAGCGGTTAAGGGTTGGGTTTGTGGCCCGTCTTCGAGATGAGGTTGCCTTTGCCGGTGAAGAAGAACTTAGGGATCAAATTGAGAAAGATGTAAGCCGGGCCCGGCAAGTATTGACTGATTTGCCGACTCCGGTTCTGTTATAATTTTACACATCACAGCAACGTCTCCGGGCATTAATTTGCTTTTTTGAATTAGCGATGCTATTATGGAGATATAATAAATTAATATCATCAGGATGATGTAACTATGCTAAAGAAGAAAAATAAGCCGGATGTCCGCAAGTTTAGTAAGCAGGAATTGTGGTCAATGATCGATCATAATAATTTGCCTAAGCATGTGGCCGTTATTATGGATGGCAATGGCCGCTGGGCCAGATCCAGGATGCTTCCCCGTGTAGCCGGTCACCGGGTGGGCATGGAATCAGCCCTTAAAATTGTGGAAGTTGCCTCTGATCTGGGGCTCAATGTGCTGACTCTGTACGCCTTTTCAGCGGAGAACTGGCGTCGCCCGGCTGATGAGGTTGGGGCTTTGATGAAGCTGTTGGTGGAGTTTCTAAAGCGCGAATTGATTAGTATGAAGAAAAATAACATCTGTTTTCAGACGATCGGTCGGATTGCCGGTTTACCCGATTGGGTGCAGCAGCAGATAAAATGGAGTATCGATCAAACCTGTAAAAATACAGGCCTCATCTTAAATGTAGCCTTAAATTACGGTGGTCAGCAGGAAATTGTAGATGCGGTGAAGGGGATAGTCAGGGATGTAGAGCATAAGCGCTTGGACATAAATGAACTGGATGAGGAAACCTTCTCTGGTTATCTATATACTGCTGATCTGCCCGATCCTGATCTGTTAATCAGAACCAGCGGGGAAATGCGCATCAGCAACTTTTTACTGTGGCAATTGGCTTATGCGGAGATGTTGATTACACCAACCCTGTGGCCGGATTTCAGGAAACGCGAATTCCTGCAGGCTATTTTAGAATATCAGCAGAGAGAGCGGCGCTTTGGTACCATTGGCAAGTTGGTGCAATCCAAATAAGATGAGCCATCCCCTCTTAAAATGAACAATCAAACCCAGAGAATATTAACCGCAGCAGTTTTAATACCAATCATTTTACTGGTTGTGGTTTATGGTCATGAATTCCTGTTTTGGTCGATTTTATCTGCGGTTACCTTGTTGGCGTTGTATGAGTTTTATAGTTTGCTGGAAATAAAAGGGATTAGATGTTTTAGTCTGCTGGGCTTGGGATTGGGGTTGTTGCTAAGCCTGGCTGCACTTAAGGGTCGCCCGGATTGTATTATCGCCGCAACCAGTTTTAGCGTTTTGGCTTGTCTGGTTTATGCCGTTTTTCAAAGGGGGCAACAATCTCAGGCGGTACCGGCGATTGCCGGAACCTTGTTGGGGCTGTTTTATTTGCCCTGGCTACTGAATTACCTGTTATATGTAAGTCGGCTTTCTCAAGGCAGATTGCTGGTTATAGCGCTTTTTTTCGCCATCTGGGCTTGTGACAGCGGCGCTTATTATGTAGGCTGTCGCTATGGTAAATATAAGTTAGCCCCTGCTGTCAGTCCCGGTAAAACCATAGAAGGCGCCATCGGCGGGCTGGGGTTGACCATAGTGGTATTTCTGGTAGCCCGGATTTGGTTGGCTAATGTTAGTGTCATTGAAGCCGTATTGTTAGGTATAGGGGTGGGAGTTGTGTCCCAGATGGGGGATCTTTGTGAATCACAGATCAAGCGCTGGGCAGAAGTTAAAGACACCGGTTCGCTTATTCCCGGGCATGGCGGGGTGCTGGATCGTATAGACAGTCTGATATTCTCCGCCCCATTTTTTTATTATTGTGCTAAATTTATGTTATAACCCGAATTTTTCGGGTCAGAATCCAGGGTCATCAGAAACTTAGGTGTTTTGAGTAATTCCTATCATTTTACACTAAAGGCTAAGATAAAGAATTGTTCAATATAGAGCGGTCAAGTTAGCCATGAAATACATCAGCATATTAGGTTCTACCGGCTCTATCGGGGTTAGTACTTTAGATATAATCCAACATTATCCTGACCGATTTAAGGTCTTAGGTCTGGCAGCAGGCACTAATGTGGATCTGTTGGAGGAGCAGTGCCGACGATTTAAACCGATAGCGGTATCTTTAAAGCGCGAGGCGGATGCCCAAAAGTTACAGGCTCGGCTGGGGCAGGGTGGTACCGAGGTGTACTGGGGCGCTGAGGGGCTTATCCGGCTGGCCACTTTAGACCAGGTGCAGTTAGTGGTTTCGGCTGTGGTGGGTATAGCGGGTCTGATGCCTACGCTGGCGGCTATAGAGGCTGGAAAAGATATTGCCCTGGCTAATAAAGAGGTTTTGGTAACGGCTGGGGAGTTATTGATGCGCAAGGTGGCCGAGGTTGGGGTGAAGCTCATTCCGGTGGACAGTGAACACAGCGCTATTTTTCAGTGTTTGCAGGGAGTGCATAAGAATGAGATCGCCCGCCTGATTTTGACTGCCTCCGGCGGCCCGTTTGCCGATTTTCCGAGCAGCCAGTTAGCCGAGGTGACCCCGGAACAAGCCTTGCGTCATCCGACTTGGAAGATGGGTGATAAAATCAGTGTTGATTCGGCCAGCCTGATGAATAAGGGCTTGGAAGTCATTGAGGCCCGGTGGCTGTTCGATGTGGAGGTAGACCGGATAGAGGTGCTGATTCATCCCCAGAGCATTGTTCACTCCATGGTGGAACTGGCAGATGGCAGTATAATTGCTCAACTGGGAATTGCCGATATGCGTATTCCCATTCTCTATGCCTTGAGTTATCCGGAGAGGCTGTCTAATCCTTTGCCGCCCCTGGATCTGACAAAGAGCGCCGGGCTCACTTTCAGCAGGCCTGATACGGATAGGTTTCCTTGTCTGGAGTATGCGTATCAGGCGGCCAAGGCAGGCGGGACCCATCCGACTGCGCTTAACGCAGCCAATGAAGTGGCCGTGGCCGCTTTTTTAAATAGTGAGATAGGCTTTAACGATATAGCCTATATTGTAAAGCAGATAGTTGACGAACACCAATACCAAAAGCTGTCAAATATACAGCAGACGTTATTGGCTGATAAGTGGGCCAGAAAAATGGCCAAATCTCAATTAGCGGCTGTAAATTAATAAAATGGAGTTATTTTTATGTTATCTACAATAACCTTGTATACATTGGTCACCGTGTTTGTGCTGGGGGTCCTCATTTTCTTTCATGAACTGGGACATTTTCTGATGGCCAAGCAGGTTGGAATCAGGGTGGAGAAATTCTCTCTCGGTTTTGGCCCCAAATTGATAGGCATAACCCGGGGTGGTACCGAGTACTTGCTGTCGGCCTTTCCCTTGGGGGGGTATGTTAAGATGGCGGGGGAGGAGCCGGATGATGAGGTCAAGGGAGAACCCTGGGAGTTTCCCTCCCGCACCGTTTTCGAACGCATGCGAGTGGTTGCTGCCGGTCCGATTGTGAATATTCTGCTAGGCTATATATTAATGGCGGTCGTGTTTTCCTTTGGTCATCAGGTTCCTCGATTTTTTACCGAGGCACCGGTGGTGGCTTGGGTGGGCGAGGGTTCAGTGGCGGATAAAGCCGGACTACAAGTGGGGGATTTAATAATAAGCATTGACCGGGAGCCGATGAGTAATTGGGAAGATGTCTATATTTTTGTTAAAATGGCGGCGACTTCCTCCCATACATTCGATTTTTTAACAGAAAGAGAGAAGCAACAGCGGGTTATTAAATTATCCATGACAGAAAGTATTGAAGGGGATCCCGGATCATTGGGTTTTGCCTATTATATGGCGCCTGAGGTAGGCAAGCTTACCCCTGGCTTTCCGGCTGAGGCAGCCGGGTTACAAGTAGGCGACCTGGTTACCCACATAGATGGGCAGCCTGTATCCCACTGGGTAGAGTTATCACAGCTCATTCATGATAAGCCGGAAGAAAAAGTGGAACTAACCATAAAACGGCAGGATTCAATACTCAGCCTTACAGTTACTCCGAAGCTCCAACAGGAGGCTCACATTGGGTTGATCGGTATCGAACCCACTAAACCTATGGTGCTACGGCGTTATGCGCCGTTTGAAGCTGTTCGGTATGGATTCCAGGAAGCCAATGATTTATTGCGATTGACTTTCGAGTTTCTAGGGCGGGTGGTTTCCGGCAGGGCTTCCAGGAAATCCATCGGCGGGCCGATAGCTATAGCTCAAATCGCCGGTACAGCGGCTAAAACCGGGGTCAGCAATTTATTGTGGGTGATGGCGTTTATAAGCCTCCAATTGGGGGTACTTAATCTAATGCCCATTCCCATTTTAGATGGGGGGCTGATTGTATTTCTGTTAATAGAAGGGATTTTAAAGCGGCCCGTCAGCCTTAAGAAGCGGGAAATTGCTCAGAATGTGGGTCTGGTCATGATTGTCTTGTTGATGGTCTTTGCCTTCTATAATGACATTATGCGGCTGATTTCAGGGTAGGCAGCGCCTTAAAGTGTTAAGGGCTTCTTTCCGGCACTTTATTATACGCATTTATGACATATGAATATCAAGCGTAAAAAAACGCGGGCTGTTTCCATCGGTTCGGTTAAAGTTGGCGGGGATGCCCCCGTTTCGGTTCAGTCCATGACCAAGACCGAGACCCATGATGTCGCCGCTACCGTGGCCCAGATTAACGAGTTAGCGAAAGCCGGTTGCCAGATAGTACGGGTGGCGGTGCCCGATGAGCAGGCGGCTTCAGGCTTGGGTGTTATAAAAGAACAGATCGATATTCCGCTGATTGCCGATATTCACTTTGACTACCACTTAGCCCTGAGCGCTCTTAATCAGGGGGTGGATGGGTTACGGATCAATCCAGGAAATATCGGTGGGTCAGAAAGAATAAAGCTTATCGTAAAGCGGGCTAAAGAGCTGGGTGTCCCTATCCGGGTGGGAGTCAACTCCGGTTCGCTGGAGAAAGACATCCTGGCTAAATACGGGTATCCGACCGCCCCCGCATTAGTGGAGAGCGCTCTGCGGAATCTGCGGCTATTGGAGGATTCAGGGTTTTATGATATTAAATTATCACTTAAGGCTTCGCAGGTTACTACCACCATTGATGCCTATCGCTTGATTTCTGAGCAAGTTGACTACCCGTTGCACGTGGGGGTGACTGAAGCGGGTACCAAATTTTCAGGGGCCATAAAATCGGCGGTGGGTATGGGGGTCTTGCTGGCTGAGGGAATTGGGGATACTGTCCGGGTTTCACTCACCAGCCACCCATTAGATGAGGTAATTGCGGGGTATGCTATCCTGCGCTGTCTGGGATTATATGAGGGCGGGGTAGAGGTAGTATCGTGCCCCACTTGCGGACGCTGCCAGCTGGATGTAATCAGCCTGGCGCAGGAGGTGGAGCGGGGTTTGACGCATATTAAAAGCAGCCTGCAGGTAGCAGTGATGGGATGCGCTGTGAATGGGCCGGGAGAGGCCAAACAGGCTGACGTCGGCATCGCCGGTGGCAGGGGCGAAGCCTTACTGTTCAGACAAGGAGAGGTAGTGGGTAAAATCAAGGAAGACCAATTGCTTACAGCCGTGATAGCGGAAGTGGAGCGGCTGGCTCAAGAGATAGAGTGATGTTTACTCTATCAGCTATAGATATAGGTACCAATACGGTGCGGCTTTTGGTGGTGGAGAGCGATAATCCCAACAGCTATCGGCCGATCTATCAGGAGCAGGAGATTGCTCGTTTGGGAGAAGGCTTTAATGAGCATGGGCAGCTTCAGCCTCAAGCCATGGAGCGAACCCTGAAATTGCTGGCCCGTTTTGCCCGAAAGTCAGATAGATTGAAAGCAAATGAGGTTTATGCGGTGGCCACCAGTGCAGTACGGGAGGCCGAAAATGGGGCGCATTTTATAAAACGGGCAAAGCAGCAGACCGGCATAGAGATAGACATTATTCCCGCGCAACAGGAAGCAAGGCTGGCCTTATTAGGGGTACAAAGCGTTATCCATTTACAAGATAAGCCTATATTGGTTATAGATATAGGGGGCGGGAGCACCGAGATTATTCAGGCTCACGGCAATGAAATAACTGATGTACATTGCCTGAGGATGGTAGCAGTAAAACTGACCGAGGCTTTTTTAAAGAGCGATCCGGTTGATCCTGCTGAGTATCAGCAAATGCGGGCATATATTGATCAGACGCTGGGTTCGTTACCACAGCTTGCCGCAAACAATCCCCTGCTGGTGGGGATTGCCGGGACTTCGACTACGCTGGCGGCGGTTGATCAGTGTCTGTTTCCCTATGATCCCCAAAAGATCAATAACTATGTATTGACCCGTAAGCGTATGCAGGCTATTCAAGATAGATTCTTACAGCAGACACTCAACGAGCGTCGCTTGACTCCTGGATTAGAACCTGAGCGGGCGGATGTGATCGTGGCCGGTACAGCTCTGCTGCTTTACTTTATAGAAAAATTCGGGTTTAATGAGCTGACAGCTTGTGACAGCGGCTTGCGGGAGGGCGTGGTGTTTGATCGACTCAAACACCATTTTGCCGGATATGCTGAGATAGCAGAAGGAGGGCGATCATGATAGATATAAAAAAAATATTAGTGCCCACTGATTTTTCGGAATCTGCCGGAAAATCCTTACTCTATGGGATATCTCTGGCGGAACAATATGTTGCAAAGCTGTATGTTTTGTCAACTATTGATGATCGTGTGTTCGATGATTCTTTGTTTGTAGTCTACGCTGAGCAGGAAATGCGGCAGAATAGAAAAGCGGTGTACGAGGAACATTTAAATAAAGTAATAGAAGATATAAAGCAGAAACACCCCAAATTGGAAGTGCAGCAGGCGCTGAAAATGGGAGTGGCTTTTGTAGAGATTGTAGATTATGCCAAGCAGGAGGATATTGATCTGATCATAATTGGTTCACATGGTAGAACCGGTATTGCTCATCTACTCATCGGCAGTACCGCTGAAAAAGTGGTGCGTAAGGCCCCCTGTCCGGTACTCACCGTACGCCCCAAAGAACACGAATTTGTGCACCCTTAAGGCCACAATGCCCCCAAGGGGGCTTATATTGATGTTTCGGCTTGTCCTCAAGCCGAAACAGATAAGGGTAGCGGATTTACCTCAAGCCTTCCTGGCTGGTCAGAATAGTAAAACGATGCACTGGAATGCGGCCAGTCTATAGTATTTTTAACCAGTCCCCGACGAACTGGATTGTTGTGCAGGTAATTAAGTTTCTCTAACAAAAACTTGTCACTATAAATAACCTCCGAACGGAATGTTTCCTGCCACACAGAAAATTTTTGTCCCTTGTAAGCACCGGCTCTGAGAATACTGAGCCAATAAGCGTCATTGTTTTTTTCGAAGTAATGGTAGATTTGCTTGGCCGTATATCTTTTAAAATCTGCCATGACCTTTGAGACATCCAGCTTATCTTCAACCTGAATTAACAGGTGAATATGCTCCGGCATGAGGCAGTAACCAATAAGCTTATATTGGTACTTATCTTTTGAGAATGTGAGAGAAGCGTAAACTATTTCCCTGGTTTTGGGGTGGTTAAGCAGGGGGTTAAAATTGCGGATAGTGGTGGTTATGAAGTAGCCTGCGTTAGCTTGCTGGATATTCTTCCATTTCACGGAATCGTAGCCCTATATTGTTTCGGCCTGGGGACAGGCCGAAATATCAAGCTTTTTATGAATCTGTGTTTAGTGAATAATTGGTTGATTTTTTAGTTCTATATTTATATAAGATTTCCAACAAATGATCAATGTCGTTGATGTTAAGGACTGTTAAATCATAAAGATTGCCATCATAAGCTGCTGAGTAACGATTTAAGATGTCGGACATTACCTCAATGATTTGCTCCATATCCGACCATGTTAATGGGGCATCTTTTCCAATCTTATCTCTGTCAAAAAAGTATTCCTTGTCAAAATGTGCGTGGAATTTATCACGTCTCAGTTTGAAATTTGGCAAGGATTCAATCCCTTTTATTTTATCTCGATCTTCTGCTATGGTTTCGAATGTGATTGGATCACGATTTAGCATCCAGTGATCATTTGGATAACT
>JAJRUU010000133.1 GCA_024277605.1 bacterium | reverse complement strand
TGTTATTCACTACACCATTTTACCATACGTATGCTCCAAAGTCCGACAAACTCCTAGCCTAAATATATGAATAGGTCAGGTTAAAATACCACCTACCATTATATATATTTTACCACTGAAATCAAAGTCTAATCCCGCAAGACCTGTTATATCAATGTCATGTGCGCATCCCCCTAGGTCAGCTCAATCTTTAAGTCATCATCGCCGTTATTGCGGTTTAGCTCGAAGTCAGCGCCCAGGGTACGTGCTCTACCCCGCTCAGCCAGTCCCAGCTTGGTATAGCGGCACTTCGGTGCGCTAAGGCTGACTATATTACCAGCCGTTGCTCCCAATGTGGTACTAAGCGCACCTTCTGATCCATTTAACCATTTGCTATACCAATCGTAGTCAGCCACTAATGTCAGTTCGGGATCCAGCGAACCCGCAGGACGCCTGCCGGTTAAGAGGGTACTGCTATAGCCGCTTTCTTTGTTCACATCCGAGCGCAGCTGTAAGGTATTGGCTATATCCAGATCCAGTTTCTCGATTAGCGCCGAGTAACTGTCAACCGAAAAATTGGCCGACAGGAAAACCTCCGGCTCGGTACTATCATAAGCAACCCCAGTCAGCATAGCCGCATCGCTCATTTCAAAATCAGCCCCGGTAAAGCTAAACCCCAGTCTACCCGGTTGACCGGCAGATAGGTTCAAGCTGACTGTTCCCCTGGCTCCCCATAATTTGCTCAACATACCATCCATATATAACGCCAGGGTTACCGACGGAATACCGCTGGAAGCCGGAGTATAGGTAACGCTGGTTTGTGGCACAATATCCTCATCAAAACCGCAGGCCCGCATGAGCACACCCCACTCGGGGGCTACCCCCGGACTGCCTGAGCCTTTAAGCTCCACCTCGAAGCCAAGCCTGGCCGACCTCCGGCCTGATAATGATTTATAACTCGATAAATCCGAGCCGACAAGTTTACGTTCATACATCTCCACTTGCGGGGCAAAAACGGGGTTTACCACCAATAAAGCGTCCCCTGCATCTGGATTCTCCGCCGTACCCTCCAGCGCTTCGAGCTTAGCCGCCAGTTGGGTTTTTTGCAGCAAAATCGGCATAATATTTCCTCCTCATCTTTGCTTTCTGGGATGGTTCAACCTATCCCCACCCCAGGGGTAATCCACATCCCAATCTTTGGTTGCTGAAGCGGCGCCCGGCCCTTTTTGCTTGCCCATGAAATTGTTATATCTTTGTTGTAACTCTTTAGCCCGCTGGGCATATGTATTTGATTTACCGTGATAATCCACCACATCCGCCTCAATCGTGGAATCATAACTTTGCGCATAAATGCGGGATAACGCCTCACAACATAAAGCCGCCGCCAGCAAAACCAAACCATCCTGCATAGATGCTGGAATTTCATTCAGGCTTGTTTCTCTATATGGAGTAGTATAGGTGAGCCGCAGGGTTTTTCCGGTTTGCGGCGTATGGTTTACAAAAAGCAGCTTCTCCCCGGAAGTGGATTTATAAATGGTATAATCGGCAGCCTCCAGATAAACCGGCACGCGCTCCCCGGCGGGATACTCTACTCTTTGCAGCCACGACACACCCGCTTACCAGTCAGCCGGCAGATCATACTGGTAACCGCCGTCACCGGCAATATCGGCTACCTGTATCTGGGGATAATCCTTACTGAAATAGCTCAAGGCTTCCAGGATAAAACTATCAGTCTCCTCGGTTTTGAGTTTACCGGCCTCATCCTGCATAAGCCGTCTGGTTTTGGTTCTAAAATCTATAAGAGACATAGGGATAAATCCCTTTAACTATTAAGGTTAATGGTATCAGGGGGGGGGGACATGGTCCCCTCTTATTAGTAGCTTTAATTGCTCATCAAGTTGGCTATCAGCCATTTAAGCTTACAACAAATTGACAAAAGGGGCCCTGGCCCCCTAGCCTGGGGAGCTATGCTCCCTCGCCGCGCCATAGCTCGCGATCATACAACAGCCTTTGCCTGAGCATGCACTGCTCATCCACCGTATCATACAGCGGGCAACTGGCATTGGTATTCTCAGCTAAAATAGCGGCACAGGTTTTAGAACTAGTGGCTGCCGCCGAGAACGGGCAATTATAAGTTGGGAGCGCCATAATACACCTCCTTTTTTGAGAGCACGTTCGGTAGCTGGTAACGGTAAGTTATTCTGCGCCACCAGCTACCGATTGATTAGTTAAAAGCCGACCTGTCGGTGACTGGTCACCTGTGACCTGTCACCTGTGACCTGTCACCTGTCGGCTAGACAACCACCGATTTATAGATACCGCGATGATCCAATACGCAGATTCCATAAATGTGGCGTATCTTGTAAGTAATTTTATCCTGCGTAAACATCGAACCGGCAGTAGGCTGATCTTGAACGAATAACTCCGGCTCCTCATTGCCGTTAAAAAAGCCAACCTCGATGGTGGGACAGTCAGCCGTATCGCACACAACAGCCCAATCGTTGGCATCCGTCCAGTACGGCAGCACAATCACGCCCAAACCGTAAGCGGAATGGATATTCGGCTCAGTTCCGGCATTATTGGCGCTCCCTATTACAGTAGGCGAAGTACTCAACCTGTAAGCGGAATCCTCCAACTCCAGCGGAACCAACAGCCATTTAGCGGTAAGTCCCAAAACATCCACACTATCCCCGTAAGCCGCCTGCTCACTCATGGCAATCTTGGCTGAAAGCAGCGAATTGGCAACCAAAGCGCTACTTCCCAGATTGCTGTGTCCGACATCAAACAGAGGCACTGCATCATATGAGGTGGCGCTATTGTTTACAATAACGTCAAACACACTTTTATACAGCGTTCGAGCGGCAGCCCGGCCCAATTTCTGGGGGATACGGCGGATGGCCCCTATATCATCATTGGCGATCATCTCCAGGGTTAAATCCTCCAACCCACCCTTCTTGGCAATGCTGAAAGTAGCTTCCTCATCACCGGGCGAGGTCAGATTCTGGTAGCTGGCCGCCTCATTTACCGCCGGCAGAGTGCCATAACCGCCAATCCGCATGCGCCGGTTGGTCCTGAAATCCCGCACCGCGGTAACATCGGAGACGATCTTGCGCCAATCATCCAATCCAGGGGTACTATATTCAGCCAACATACGGCGGGTGATGGACTCTCCCAATATCTCGGCCCAGGAAGAGCTGGTCAGCGATTCGGTAAATTTGGTCAGGTTATGCGCTTCCCGCAACTGCCCGCTCATACTGCTATCACCGGTGATAGTCACATAAGCCTCCCTGAAAGAGCGAAAGCGCGGCACTCCGGCAATATCCTGATTGGCGAAGAAACCATCCAACGCCGTGAGCGTCCGCTCACGTCCGCCCTGACCCACCTCTACCTTGGTGGCCCCGGCGCCTTTAACCTGGTGACTGCCTGATATGCGGGCCATAAAATCGCGCTCTTCAGAAATAGCCTCCCGCAACTGTGATTCATTGAAAACTCCGGTTGCAAAACGGCGGTTTATCTTCTGCTGGGCCAACTTGGGCAAACCGCTATCCCGTAGCGCCTCGACCAGCTTCAATCGGCATTTGGCCTCTTGAACATCCTCTTCCAATCTGGTCAATCTGGTTTTCGGGTCGGTATCCGATACCTCTCCCGTCCGGAAGACCGCCTCGGTGTACAGCTCCAACACCTTGTGCTGGTCAATATTCTCAACATCCAACCGTTGATACAACTCCGGTGAATGCTGCTCAATGAACTCCAACATTTTCTCTACCATGCCATGCTCCTCCTTTGTCTTTGAACCAGCTCCGGCAACCAGTTTGGCAATACGGCCGCCTGCCGCTGGATTAACCACCACATCCACCAGATCCACCTGCTGAATACGGTCTACCCGTTTGATCAAACCCTTTTTTTCACGAACCAGTCGACTGGCCCCTTGCGCCACTATAGAAAAACCCACAATGTCCTTCTTGCCCCGCTTCCAGGCATCCAGCATCAACAACCGCAGCCACTCGGCCGCCTCAGAGATATAGAAGCGGGCCTTAACTTTGTTATCTTCAAAACGGGCTTGCCCGAACCAACCGACAATATTTTTTACGTCTTTATTTATATCCTTAATATGCTGTTCATCAGCCCGGGCCAACGCCCGCACCCCGGAAAACAGGGGCACCGCTTCCTTGAGCACCTGCGGGGGATAATAGAAGCCGTTACCGGATTTACCGGCTTCAATAATCACCACCTCCCACTCCCGCCCTTCCCTATCCTGCGACTCTATAAGCGGCACACACAAATCAAGCTGCATCACTATAATCCCTCCACCAGGTTAATTTCTGACCATGGGAGGTTACCAGCACCACCCGGTCGCTGTATTCTTTCCAGGCCAACACATCGCCTTTTTTCAACTTAAGCCCTCTTATTGCCGCTTTAAATTCTGATTCAGGCTCTTTCTTTAAATCCATTGCACCCCCCTCGGTTATGGTGAAGTTGCTAACTCCCGTTCCACATCAATATCCACCCCCAGACGGGTAGCCAGCATCCCGAACACTTGAGCGGCGGTACGCTGGCTGACCCAACCCCGATCCTGCGCTGCCTGCAGGGCAACAGTTACCCTTTGCAGCGAAGTGGTCAGGGCGTTTATATCTTTAAGCGATATCTAAGGCATAATAAGGCTGAAAGGGGACATGTCCCCTTCTTTTATCTCAGCCGATAATTTTCCATGTATGATTGCCTGGTCAATAACGAAGAGGAAGATATATTCCAACATATGGCGAAAGTAGCGCTGGCGGGCAGCAAGGCGTTTTATGGTGGGCTCGCCCATTTCAGCTGCGGTTGCCCGATTGGTCTCCCCCCCTTCGGCAAACCAATGCTCCGGGACCCCGGCTCCCCCCAGAATATGGTTTTTTAATAGGCGCGCCTCAGCCGAAGCATCATTAGCCTTTAAATCCGGGGCTACCGCCCGATACTCCACATTCTCATTATGCGCCCGGACGGAACCGGGCTTTGGGGCTGGGGTATTGCGCAGGTAGCGTTCGATCTCTTCCTGATTCAACCCCTTTAAGGTGACATCCCACACAAAGGCGTTAATCAGCGCCGCCCGGTCCAGGCGGTTAAACAAAAACTCATCATAGCCGGAGAGCCAGTCGGCCAAAGCCAACAAATCAGACCGCCCGCGGGTGGAATTACTGACACTGTTCACCTTAAAGAAAAAACACTCACCGGTCAGATAGCCATAGCTTTCACTCATAGGATCCTCATCCACCTGGACCACCTTAAGCGCTCGACCGGGGTGGGCAGCTGTACCCTTGAGCTTCACCTGCGTTATCAACTCGCAATTATCGGGATCAGCCAGCACCTCATCAATATGCAGCGGATCGATATAGCCCAAGCGCACCTGTCCACTGTACTCATTGACCGCAACCGTGTAACACTGCTCGCCATACAATCCCAGCTCCAGCGCCTTCTGGTGCTGCTTTAAGTCCCATAAATTCACCGGATCCAGCCAAAAGGAGTCGAGGACTCCTTTTACTTCCTCGTCCCGGGCTTCATAGGTTATTCCCTCGCCCACCACAAAATCCTTGGTCAGTTCAACAATACGATGGGCCAAGGGGTTGGTCTCATATAAATGGTAAGCAATCTGGAGCATGCGCTCTTGCTTTAAGGGGGACAAATCCTTACCCTCACTGCCGGTAAGTTTACGGTACAAATGCTCATCGGCGTCTATTCCACCCCCACCCGGCAAGGCTTCACGAATTCCCTGTTTAATCCGCCGGTCTATATAATTACCGGCAACCAGATTCAATAATTTATGCTGCATACCCATTATCTACCCCCATGTTTTTATGCGATTCGACTGATACCAGCCATCGGGTGGATCAAGGCCGCCAATAGCCGCCGGCACAAATTTCACCAGCGCCCGATGGAGATACGTCAGCGCGTTTACCATATCAATATGCCCTGAACCGCTGGGCTTTATAAGCCGCATCCGATCATGCGCCCGAATTTCATAACGGCACCTTTTGATTTGTCGGCAAAGCTCGGCATATTCGGCTGAATCATCATTACGAAATACCTTTAAGCGCTCGTTGTTAATCAGCGCCAACAAGCCATGACAATCCTGGCTGCCTGAATTACTGTCGGCAGCATATGTGGTAACTCCGGGATGATGTTTAGCCAGATACTTGGCAATCTGCTCGCCTACCCCTCTGGAATCAACTACGGTAGCCTTGGGACCCCAGAGCTTAAGCAGCTTAAGCAGACTCGACTGCTGACCCGGCAGCCCACTCGGTTCATCCGCCAAAGCCATACCCGTCCACCAATAAATATCCACCAGGCGGCAGGCCGGATAATCATTTCGCACATCCCCCGGGCAAACCTCAAATACCAGCGCTACCGTACTATCCTTAGCCCCCTTACTCTTCTTTGCCGGATCATCTTCCTCGACCTCAGCCTCACCCGCAATATCAATAGTAACTATATATTCTTTACCGTTTTTGGGAGCCGCATAGCGCTGATGTTCAGCATCCAGCAAGCTGCTCAAATGATGAGTTTTGAGATAACCCCCCAGCGTATCCACATCCACCAGATCATATTGAGTAAGAATCACCGGATGATCAGCCCCCAGTTTTCGCACCCGCTCCTCATAATGCTTGGCGTATTGGGGCAACAACTCACACCAGACAGCAGCCGGATATGAGAGGTTCAGTTCGGGATTATGCTCTTTGTTATGCTGCACATATTCATAGAGTAAGTCCTGTTTATCAGCCGCCACCCCCCACATGATGATCGGCACATTATGGTAAGCCGCCATGGGGCCGAAATCCTCCTCAAATTTACCCTTATCCACCTTATGCGCCTCATCTATATCTAGCGCGATTGAGGCGGTAGAACCCACTACATTAGCGCCTTTATCGGCGGACAGGAAAAGCAACTGCGCCTGACCGTGTTGCAATATAAAACCTTCCCGACTGTGGTAATCATTATTGATCAAGGGGTCCATCCTCAAGAATTTCTCGACCCGCAGTTTTGAATTCAGCACCTGAGGTCTCCAGGTGGGAGCCGTACGGATATAAATACCGCCTTGCTCCCGGTAATGTAGAAGCGCCCGCACACAGAGCATAGCCGAACATTCATTCTTCATCGTCTGCCTGGCGCTGCGCACGGTGATCACCTTGCCGGTTTTGTTCTTAATATGCTCCTCAATGAGCGAAATCGCCTCGGTTTGAGGTGCAAATAGTGGCAGATCATAAAACATTTTGCGATGGAAGGCGACATCACCAAGCGCCAGCTCTATCAAAGACTCAAGTTGATCAACCTGAGATGAATCCCCTATAGTATCCATTTGCCGGGCTAAGCGCTGACCCTTCTGGGCAATGTTTAAGGAACTTGAAAGCCTCAAAATATCCAGGGGTTTTATCTCTTTGTCGGCAGCCTGTTTAGCAGACTCGCCCATACGGCACAAGTGATCCACAATTCGTTGGATCAACAATTGATATGCGCTGAAATGCTCAGTGTTAATCTGTTCTATATTCTGCTTGTTTTCCCCTGTTTTGATACTCGGCTTTTTTTGTCCTTTTGTGCATTTTTTTTATTTGTAGCCTTTTTAGCCATACGGCGGTTTTTTACTCCCCGGTTATATGCTCAATCTTCAAATGCCAATATTTGGATTCCGGAACTATATGGGCCTTACGAGTTACCCATTTTCCAGTTAGTAAATATTGACCGACAGAAAAACGTCGTTTGCCCTTCACTGCTTTTTTTATTAATTTCCCAAGTCGGCAATATTCCTGGTAGGCGCTTTTCAGCTCCATATACCGCTTAACCCAACCCTCTATGTCCTCTGCCGTCTTGCCGGATGCTGTGCTCATATTACTGTTTAACCCGATCTATTCATAAGTTTATATATGATTTTCCAGATTCCCTTTTGTATTGGATTTAAAGCCAACGTCCATGATAAGTTTGCTTGCCTGAAAATTATTGTGTGACAGCTGTCAAAGTTAATATTATCAGGAAGATGTGGTTTTGCTGCTAATAAGGCCCGAATTATTCGGGGTTAATAAGTCCGTTTTATTCCTCAATTAAGCAACCATACATTAAAGTTCCAGACACCTATGTCCAACAGAATCAGCAACGTCATCTGCCGATTTATCCGCATATCAACCCCTCCTGAGCATGATGATAATTAGTTCAAACAGCCACCACCAACACAACACACCGATTACCGGCATAAGCACCCAAACTGTGGCACGGGCCAATCTCCATAACATTTTTGTTCGGAAGTCTATATTTAGCGATAACATAATCGAGCCGGTAATTAGTAACCGCAAAACCTGCGTAATTAATGGTAGACACAGTTTACACCATATCACATATTAGTCAAATACAGTTACATACCACAACACACACAGGCACACCATATGCGGCAGGTTCTGTTACAATACGCAACTATTCTTACGTTACCGTTATGTTCTGTTGTTTTCCTGCGTTTTTTGGGGTAGGTTCGATATTGAAGGGGGCTTTTTAGGCTGGATTATGTGGAAAGAGTGCAAATTCATATTAGCTAAGGATATTCCAGCAACTTTTCTGTTATCCCGTCTAAACGATTATGTTTATCATAATATTGAGAGGTCAATTTATATAACTCATCCACTATATAATTGGCCAATGGATTGTGGGGGTTGTCTTTCAGCGCCAGCTGGCATTCTGCTTTAGCTGCCGTCTTCCAGCCGTACTGTAAATAAATTACTCCCAAATTAAGTCTGGCCAATGATAGCGGCGCTTTTTCGCTAATATTCTTGGTGATATCCATTTTAAAAAATGAGAATTCAGCCACCGCCCCTTCTGCCTGCCGCATATGCTCTTGCGCTTTTATCAGCTCTCCCTGCGAGGTATAAATATTGGCCAATACAAAATGGACTAAGGCCCTGGATTGATCGTCTTCGGTAAATCTTAAAGCCATATTACAACTCTTTATGGCTTGTGTTGATTTACCCTGCATGTGGTTGGTGATGGCCTTGAGAATGTGGGCATCAACAAAAGGGATCCCCACGGCAATAGCCCGCTCGAACTCTGCCTGGGCTGAACGTAAATCTGATTTGGCTAAATGGCAAATTCCCAACAAATAATGGCCTAAAACACTATACCGGGGGTTGCTCCTTTTAAAGCGTTGCGGCACTACCAGATTCGGATACATCTTCAAGTAGAACTTCATTCCCGCCTCATCCAGTTTCTTGTCGGGGGCAAAGAAATCCTGGAAGTCATCCTGGGCCGCATCCCAATCCCCGCCCTGCATGTGGGCTAAACCTTGCAGGAGATACGCTTCTTCAAAACCATAGAAGCGATAGATAATTTCAGCGGCTTTATCAGCCGCCTCATCCCATTGCTTAACTCTTAAATAGAGCTTAGCCAGATTAAGTTGTACATCGAATTGCTCCGGTCTGATAAAAACAAGCGTTTCATATGCTTTCAGTGCATTATCCCATTGCATTAACTTCTGATAGGCGTTACCTAAGAGACTCAAAGTATCATCGAGTTCATATTTAGCAATTCGGGCTTTTGACAATTCCTGTACAGCCGGTACATATTGCTCTTTAATTAAATAAATCCTGCCCAGAAGGAAGTGGGCTGCCGGCTCGCTCGGATCCAACTCTAATATTTCAGTCACAACCGCTTGAGCCGATTCATACTTCTTATGCTTAAAATAGAGCTGGACTAATTTAATCCTAGGCAAAACTTTATCAGGTTCTAATTCAATAATTTTTTTATATAATTCCATAAGCGCACTGTCTTTTTGCTCCAGGGTATAAATTTCGGCCAACAAATGGTAAGGCTCGGCATATGAAGGCTTCAGGGTTATGACTTTGTCAAGTAAAGTTCGAGCCTTTTCTGCATCGCCTTTGTTCTGGTATAGGTTGACCAACTTCATATAGGTTTCAATTGAATCAGGCCTTATTTTCAATGCCTGTTCGAAATGGAAAGCGGCGGCTTCCGAATCTTGTATTTTAAGATACACATCCCCCAAAAGACCATGCATTTCAGCCTGTATTTTATCCCCTTTTTTAGACCTTGCCAGCAAATACTCACCTTTTTCGATGGCTTCATCGAATCTACCCGTAAAATAAAATATACGCATCAAACGTAAATGAGTATCCAGATGATCAGGTTCGAACTCCAAATATTGATTAAAATAGGTTACCGCTTGTTCTGTCCCTCCAATTTCCTGATAAACAACGCCTAACTTATAATAAGGGTCAGCAAACTCATGATCGAGTTGAATAGCATACCTTAATTCAGATATGGCCTCACTCATATCACGTTTATTGATATACTGTAAGGCTTTTTGAAAACGTAGCCGACTATCTTGCTGCGGGGTACGTTCAACATCACAACCCATGGCTATAACAACTGACAGTAGCATCATCGGCCAGATAAGTGATTTTAATTGCTTTGGTTTCATGTCAATTGCTGCCGCAGATACGCTTCTATAAAAGCATCTATATCTCCATCCATAACCGCTCCGGCATTGCCAACTTCCACCGAGGTACGGTGATCCTTAACTAACTGGTATGGTTGAAAAACATAGGAGCGGATTTGGTTGCCCCAGGCAATCCCCTTCTTCTCCGCCTCCAATTCCTCTCGGATCCCCTGGCGTTCCTTACGGCGGTACTCATGGATTCGGGCCCGCAGAATTTTCATCGCCGTATCTTTGTTACGATGTTGCGAACGTTCATTCTGACACTGCGCAACAATACCGGTCGGCAGGTGAGTAATACGTATTGCCGAATCGGTCACATTCACATGCTGCCCCCCCGCTCCACTGGATCTAAAGGTATCGATCCTTAATTCCTTGGGGTCTACATCTAAGTCAATACCCTCATTAACCTCAGGGCAGACGAACACTGAAGCGAATGAAGTATGCCGACGTTTATTGGCATCGAATGGGGAAATACGCACCAGCCGATGAACACCGAATTCGGCCTTTAAATATCCATAAGCGTACTCACCGCTCACCGTAAAGGTAACGCTCTTTATTCCGGCTTCCTCACCGGGCAGCGAATCTACAATTTGAGAATGGTAGCCCTTCTTTTCGGCCCATTTCAAATACATGCGCAACAACATATCAGCCCAGTCCTGGGATTCGGTCCCCCCCGCCCCGGGATGGATGGCTACAATCGCATTATTTATATCGTGCTCTTCACCCAACAGTGTTCTCAACTGAAGCTGCTGTAACTCTTTCTCCAGCTTAACCAATTCAGCTTCCAACTCTAAGCGCATTGAGGCATCCTGCTCATCCTCAGCCACTTCAATGAGCTGGCGAAGATCCTCCCCCTGATGTTGTAACTCATTCCATTTATTAATTTCGCTTTGGATGCTGGAACGTTCTTTTAATATCTTCTGGGCAATCGCATTGTCCTGCCAGAAATCCGGCTGAGCCGCCTGGTCATCCAACTGCTTTAGCTTCTCCTGCTTATTGCCTAAGTCAAAGATGACTCCGCAAATCATGCACCGAACTCAAATACTGTAGCAATCTTCCGCTTAGTTCTTCATACATATTTTCTATCCCCTCTATTTAAAGTTGATGTTTCAACCCCGCTTTAAGCAAACAACCTCCGGCTACTATTATACACAACCAGCTGAATATATCACCATAATCAGCATAAAAAGTTTTTCCCCTACTCAGGCCAATGCTATCCATCAGATAGTCGGCTACAAATAGCGATGTTGAACTCATAATCCGCCCCACAGGATCAACAAAACCCGATATACCGGTATTGGCCGCCCGTACAATATAGGTTCGGTTTTCCACCGCCCGCAGAGCAAGCATGGAAAAATGCTGAAACGGGGCCGAGCTTCTGCCAAACCAGGCATCATTGGTAATATTCACTAACACGTTAGCGCCCCGGTCAAAAAATTTACGCACCACCTGCGGGAAAATAACCTCAAAGCATATCACCACTCCCAGCTTCGCTTCAGGTATTTGTAAAATAGTGTGTTCAGTGCCGGAGCTGAAATCACCCACCTGAGCCACTAACTTACCGGCAAAACCAAGGATACTTTTTAGCGGCACATATTCCCCAAAAGGCACTAAATGCAATTTGTGATAAATCCCGGCTATTTTACTCTCGGGGGATATTAGAAATGCGCTATTATACAACTTGGGCTGGACGCCCGCCAGTTGGTAACTGGGGCTGCCAAACAAGAGCCACGTTCCCCAGGATTTTGCCCGGTTTAATATTTGGGGCTGATATTTTTCATTTGACTGAAAGTAAAACGGAGTAGCTGATTCAGGCCAGACAATTAGCTGAGGGTTTGCCTGGGCCGCCTGCTGACTCAAGCCTTCGTATATCTGCATCGTCTGTTCTTGAAAAGCCGGGTCCCACTTCTTGTCCTGCTCGATATTACCTTGCACCACCGCCACATTAAAAAGCTCTGCTTGCTGAACAGGGGCGCTATAATCTGATAACCTCCAGAAACCATACGCCAGATATAGTAGTAAAAGGCTACAACCAACCAAACCGGCACGCAACGCAGAGGGGTGGAACACCCCCGGGTGAAACACCCCCGGGTGAAACACCCCTGGGTGAGGCGCACCCTTTTCTTTCGGATAAGTGCTAATAAACGATAACAGTATACCGGCAATTGTACAATTTACCGCTACGATTACAAATGAAATACCATAAACCCCGGTCACCTCAGCCATCTGTATTACCGGCAGGTTGAGGTATTGAGAATAGCCTAACAGCGCCCAGGGAAATCCCGAAAGCAAATATGTTCGCAAATATTCAAGCGAAACCCATAAAACCGGCCCTAAAAGACAGCATGAGACACCGGCCCCGCGCCTCTCACACCAACTGAGTATACCGGCAAAGGCCCCCACATATAGACCCAGATAGGCCACTAAAAGTAACAGCAGCACAATACTTATACCCCAATTCAGCTTTCCGTAAAACGCAAGGGTATAAGCAATCCAGTAAATAGTACCCAGATAATGTACTACACCGCATAAAACACCCAACCAAGCCGAGCGCCGCACATCCTGGCCATTTATTGATAACAGCAATGGCACCAACGCCACCCAGGCTAATATCTCTAAATCAAAACGAGGAAAGCTTACGGTAAGTAAACAGCCCGAAAGGATAGCTCCACAAATAGCTTTAAGGGTTATTTTTTCTTCAGTCGCTGGCACAGGTTACCTTCGCTAAATATGCTTCAAAATCAAAGTCAGGGCTATGCTTGGGCGGATGACATGCCATACACACCTTTCTTAGCTGACAATCAACACAATCGCTTACCGCATCCCAGCCTGACAGTTTTACATCCTTAAGATGCCGACTCCCAGGGCCGTGACAGGCCTCACATTGCACTCCAGCCAGACGAGCGCTGTCGGTGGGATTGTCAAAACCGCCCAACTCCCCGTAGCCGGTAGTATGACACCTTAAACAACTGGGTTGGGGGGACTGTCGTCCCTCTTTGTATAATGTGGCAAAAGCTTTAGCATGGGGAGTATTCCGCCACTTTTCAAACTGCGCAGGATGACAGGTTAAACACTTATCGGCCCCGACATAACCTCCCGCTTCAGGGCTGGACAATTGTTGTGGAACCACTACTACAGGGAAGGGTTTATTATCATCCGCAGCACTATTATTAGGAATGATCATCAAACATAAAAAAAATATGTTTCTACTAATTACCCAGATATGCTTTCGTGGCATATTCATTGAGAAAGGCTTTGCGGAAAGTTTATAAACAAGAGGCTGCATCTAATACAACCCGACTTAGTCCGGTTCAACCGCTTTTCTGTATTTTTTGATATTAAGCGCATAAATCGCCAAAGAAGCAACAGAGAAGAATATGGTAACCCGCCAGGACCACCTGATAAATTCCGTCTGTAATTTTAACAAAACAAACAAAATCGTCATTGCTTGTGCAGTAACCATAAGCTTGCCGAATATATGCGGCACCACCACAAATGATTCTTCCAATACCAACAGAAAAAAACACCAGGCGCCCAATATAAAAACATCCCGACTTACCACTATTATAGTGGCCCACATGGGGAAACCATGTATAATGGAAATAACAACGAAGGCAACATCGATACTTATTTTATCAGCCACCGGATCCAAAAAACTTCCCAAAGCACTTGGACTGCCCCATCTTTTGGCAATAAACCCATCAAAACAATCGGTTAATATCACTACACAGGCCGTAAAAACAGCCCAAAAATGCAGCTGCGGGTATACATCGGCATAAAGCAGGCACAGTGCAAAAACAGGTGTAAGTACTATTCTTGATGCTGTTAAGGCATTGGCGATATTATTCGCCATGTTTGGGTTTTTAAATTTTGATTCAATGGACACGGGACAGAATCCCTCACACTAGTTTAGATCAGATTTGTCAGGCTAATAAAACCCAACTGGTCGGGTTAATGGGCAGTTGAATTATTCGGGCTATCCACCGCATAGATTAGAATCTGCCCAAAGGGAACCGGTTGGCGAACTAACAATCGCTGGTGGCGAATCAACTCCAGCAAAGCCAGAAAGGTTACAATCAGCTGTAATTTAGTATTCTGCTCTTCAAATAAGTCCTCAAAGCTCATCTGTTTGTGAACTGAAAGCTTATTTAAAACAAATTCAGTTTGCTGCTCAACGCTAACATTGCTTTCAGCGGACACTTCGTAATAGTCAACGTGCCCTACCCTATCGACTACTTGTTGAAAACAGCGCAACAGCTCAAACAGGGACACTTCCAAGCCTGGGTCTTCGTCAGTTGCTATATCCTCAGGCGGTGGCGCCTGGCGGGTAAAAACTTCTTCCCGTTCCTCCTCGTACTCCCGCAATTGCTGCGCCGCATGCTTAAACCGTTTATACTCTAAAAGTTGCTGGACTAATTGTGCCCGGGGGTCTTCGGCTTCATCTTCTTCATCGCAAGCCGAAGGCAGAAGCGTCCGGGATTTTATATATATAAGGGTAGACGCCATCACCAGAAATTCGCCGGCAATATCCAAATTTAACGTCTCCATCAGCTTTAAATATTCCATATACTGCTGCGTTATCATGACAATGGGAATATCATAAATATCCAGCTCATGCTTACGGATAAGATGCAACAACAGATCGAGCGGGCCTTCGAAGACCCCAAGTTTCACCTGATACAAGGATATATCCCTTATCGCCTATTTACAGAAAAGACCAACGCCTTGAGAAAGCAGGCATTGCCCGCCTTAATAAAAATAGCCCACGGCGCCAAATAATACCCTATCAAGTCCTTGCCTGTCAACCGCTCTAAGCCATCGCAACCAATCCTAAGGCATACTAAAAGCCTATTTGCTTTTGTTCAGCAAGCGTAAAGCCCAATCAGGGAAATAGTCGATCTTAGGCAGGATGTGGTTCTTGTTCCAGAAATGCACCGAATCACGCTTAAGTTCAAAACCCAAGGTAGCCTCCAAACCGCACATCATATCGCAAGCTTCGCAATTCCGCTCCTCCATCGGCTCCACCGTACAGCCATGCGTAATTTCCCCATCGGCGGTCACCAACAGCAATATCCACGGGTGGCAGGTCTTATCCGGCTGCCCCACCGTTTTCAAATAGGAATCGGAGCTGACAATCTTGGGGTATTTTTGTTTTAACTGCAAGAGTTGCCGGGCGCAGGCTATCCGCTCGTCTCTGGATAAGACCACCTGCTCAATGTCCTTATAGGGGTACATAAAGTTAAAGATCAGCCCCTTTAAGCTGGTTGCCGATAGTTGCCTGCAAATATCTTCAAGCTCTGCCGCATTAAGCTTTGACAGGGTAGTAATGGAATAGGTATTTTTTTCCGGGTAACTTTTAAGCGTTGCCATTATTTTCCGGTAGGCGCCCTCACCGCGCAACTGATCATGTGATTTCTCGGTACCGTCAATACTGATCCATACCGCATCCGTAACCAAGCCATCCAGCTTCCTGGTGCCGTTGGTAAACAGCACACACACCATGCCTTTGCGCTTGATATAGGCAATGATCTGCGCTATATCATCCCTTAAGGTAGGCTCGCCCCCCTCGATAAACACCACCGCACATCCGCGCTTATACAGCATATCGATAAGCTCCATCCAACGGGCAAGCGGCAGATCCCGGGTAACCTTGTTGACCCAGGTACAGTGTTTACAGCGCAGATTACAGCGCTGAGTCACCTTAATAGAAGCCACTGCCGGTGAGGTATCTCCGGCATAGCTATACTTTAATTTACGATAAGCAAGATAAACCAATGAGTTGCGGAACATAAATCCTCAAATGATTCATACAGGCATAGCCTGTTTATTAAAAGGGGACTTTGTCGCCTCCCCCAAGACTTTGGTCTTTCATGGATTGTTGGGGTTAATATCGTTTTAGCACATAATCCAAGATAGCGTCGTTACAAGAATACAGCCCCCAATAATCGCGATAAGCCATCTTCCGGGTTTCAAAATCACCATCCTGCATGGCGTGCATCAGCGGCACCTGACTGCAACCGCAGCCACTGCACTCAGCCTCAGATCCATAGGCGCAGTGGTATTTATACGCCCCATCGGCGGCGTAAAACTCAAATAATTTCTTGGTAATACATTTCTCCAGCGAATTCCAGCAACTTAAGCCCCCATCGGTCTTCAAATAATGCCCCACCCGCTCGGTCAGGAATATTTTATGCCCATACTCACGGCGATACCCGATAATCTCATCCACCACCGCATTCCTTTCGTTTAACGGAATGAATTCTTTATTTGAATCTTTAGTAGAGACACTGGGACAATAAAAGCAGAAATATATCCCCCTGACATTCTTACGATGCACAAAAGCCTCAATAGTTTCCCGCAAATGGGGCCGGTTGGAGCGGCATACGGTAATGTGGATCATCACCTTAGTTGATTGTTGATCCAAAATATCGGTTACCTTTTTAAAGATGCCCTTGCCCCGCAGACCGTCATGAATGCGCTCGGGCCCGTCAATGGAAAGCGAATATAAAGCATTATTAACCGGCGGGTAGCCTAATGTGCCGTTAGTAAAAATCATCACAAAGTCAAAAATTCTGCCGGCCTCGGCGCAGATATTCGGTCGCAGGAGCGGCTCACCTCCCAGCAAATATATAACCTTAAAGCCCTTGGCCCACAGCTTTTTCATTAAAGCAATCATCCGCTCATCGTCCAAATCCGGATTCTTCTTCTGCCGCCACCAATAGCAATGATTACAACGGAGATTGCAGCGATTGGTTATATCCAGCCCACCACCGATGAGCGTCTCGTGCGCCAGGTACTTCGAGAAATTATAGGCAGTGTGATAACGTCTTAATGTATGCCAGAGGGACATAATAGGTATCCTATGCTACAAAGTTATTAAGACCCGATTCATCGGGTGGGTTAATCAAAGAAAAGTTTTTTGATCATCCACAACTGGCGGGGATTTGTGCGAAACGGATTTTTCAAGGCGCCCATAATACACCCGCAACGTGAACAGTCTACGCTGTTACTAAAACAGCGGCGCGGATTGAAGAAGACATCAAAATGATACGCATAATCCCGCCAGTAGCATTTCCTGGCAGCATCCCTTCTCACCAAAGCATCCACCGTATTTTTGGTCATATACACCCAGCCGGGATTGGTGTTTATCTGCTGATATATAAGCCAGCGCGCCTCTTCCCGCTGATTATTATCTAAAACCAACTCATCGCTCTCACCCACATCCGGGGTGTAAAAATCAAAAACCGCTCCCTTAACCTGTAACTCTTTGGACAGGCGAACGATTTCATCCACCTCGCGGTAATTATGCTTACTCAGCACACAATTTAACACTACCCGCTGATCCCCGCGGTAATTCTTCTCTATAAGATCGAAAACACCCACCCCGCGCAACCGGTCGTTGGTAACCCGGCCACCATCCAGAGGAACCACAATCCGGTGTTTAAAACGACTATCTATAGGTATAGTGCCGTTTGAGATCACCCCGATTCCCGGAAAATATTGTGAAGCCAGAAACAATACATCCTGCCGCAGGGCCGGTTCCCCCCCCACAAACAATACCAGCTTCACTCCCCTGGCAAAATACAGCTTAAACCGCCCATCCCATTCTTCAATCCCAATATCTTCAGGTTGTTGATCATTCTTATAATGATAACAATGTACACAGCGCAGGTTACAGCGGTTGGTAGCATCTACCTCCATAATAAACTTTTTTCCAAAAAATAATCGCTTTAGCTCGCTGCTGATTATTTCCCAATAAATAAGGGCATTCATTATTTCAATTCAAAGGATAAAAGGCTGTTATAAAATAAAAACACCAAACATACGATGCACAATATAGCATTATCAAGCTAAAATGACAAGGCAGACCTCGCCTGCAAAATAATTTTAATGTGCTACCCAATTATCAACGGGCTATTGAGCAAACCTATGGATATATTTTTATAATAATTTGCTAACGGGGAATAGTTTTGCCCTGTTTGACATTATGTCTATGAAATACATTTAGTTAACGTAGGGGCGGGGTTCATCCCCGCCAGTGATTCGGAGGGAACGGGGTCAATGACCCTTGCGAAGCAATCTCATAACTGTTTATGCGGAGATGCTTATGAATACAGGGGGAATTCTGGGAGATAAGGTTTATGAGCCAACGTCCAATAAAACTTTGTTTGCCCAAGGGGATAGGAATAGGAGACTGATAAATTTATAATTTTCAACTAAATATCGATTCGCCCATAACAAGACCCGAATTTTTTGGGTTATAAGATTTTTTTGTCGCTTTGTCTGACCTGTCTATAATTTTTAAGTACCTTCCGGCTATATTTTTGTGGTATATTGGCTTGGGCGAGGATTAATCGGCCAACAGCAGTGGGACCCATATTATAAGCGGTTAGAGCCAGTTCCATGCTTTCAAAGCGCCGGAACATTTTGGCCAGATAATATGCCCCCATCTTGATGTTTAGGTGTGGTTCATGCAGGCTGGCAATTCCATTTAGCTCAAAACCCATTTCCCGGGCAACTTGCCGGGCGGTAGGGAGTCGGAGCTGCATCAAGCCTCGAGCTCCGGCAAGGGAACAGGCTTCATTTCTAAATCCACTTTCTGTTTTGATTAAGGCAACAATCAGTCGAGGATCAACCCCCTGCTCCTGGCTCTCCCGATAAATTAAATTAACTAATTGAAGTTTATCCTGATAGGAAAGCCGCGGGGCTAATTGATCGAGTGAATTAAATATTTTTTTTCTTAAGCTCAAGGCAACTTGGGCACGCGTATCCAGCACTAATTTAAGATTGTCATGATTCAGCAGTTGGGAATGCCTACTAGGATTAAAACAAGGCTCCAGTCCCAGAAAACCAAACAATAACAAAAGTAAAAATAATTGGTTAAACCACTTCTTCATAATCATATAAACTCACTCTTTAATGTCCACAACCTATCAATGTAAAGCACAATCTATTGATAGTTATGCATTTAGTAAATTATAGTAATTTACATCTTACCGTTTTTTTGTTGGATTGTATATTAATACCACAAATCTTAAACTTGTCAATCCCTAAAACCAAAATAACCCTTATAAATACTAAAACATCACAATACAGGGTATTGTTTCCCGTTTCCGAAAAACCAGGAGTATGACATGGATAAAGCAGATGCAGCCTATTATGCAAAAGAGTTGGGAGATTATTTAGCCGCTGAAAAACTCAGCCTTTCGGTTGCCGAATCATGTACCGCCGGATTAATTTCTCACAAAATAACCGATATCCCCGGAAGCTCGCGTTACTTTCGTGGGGGAATAATCGCTTACACTGACCAGATTAAAATAAACCTCTTAAAAGTGCCCAGAGAAATAATCCAACGCTATGGGGCAGTTAGCGCTCAAACCGTTCGACATATGGCCCTTAATGTGGCTGCATTATTTGACACCCAGTGCGCCATAGCGGTATCCGGCATTGCCGGCCCCGATGGAGGCACTCCCACTAAACCGGTAGGATTAGTATGGATCTCTGTTTTAAGCCCAGGGGGAATCTTCACTCATGAATATAATTTTAAGGGAGATAGAGTGCGGATAAAACATCAGGCAGCCTGTACTGCCTTAGAGCTGATGTTATCGGCTTTGAAATGACTTTCTGGCAGATAAAACTAAAGGGAGAGATATTTACTATCCCTCCCTTTAGTTTTTTTCGACTTGCTGAAGCTCTAGTTGTTGGATTCGCGGAAGAACTTGCTCAACGGAATACCTAACGCATCGGTAATCTTCTTTAGCGTTTTAATGGTAACGTTAGGCAATCCACCGGTTTCAATCTTCGACAAATACTCCCGCTTAATCCCGGTTTTGTGCTCCATCTGCTCCTGGGTGAGCTTCTTGGCAAGCCTGATATCTCTGATCTTCTGTCCTACTGGATACATGTGCTATCCCTCCTTTTAAAATAGGGGTTTAGTTGAAATGTTAACTGTACGCTACTTGAAAAAATCCTCCATTATTGTGTTTGTTTATCGTCACTATTATGTTTCCTTATTTATAAAGATAAATATCAATCAATCTTTATTCCATTCACAATTAAATTAATTTAAAATAATTGATCAATGTATTACAACGCTCAAACTAGCCTACGTGCGCCAGGGACTGAATCCAAACCTCGACCGGCTCTCCAACTTCTTATAGTCCAGCTTTATCTAACAACGAGATAGTATCGTAACGAGTATGAATAAGAAAGGATTTGCGGGAAGCACACGCCAGCTCCAGCAAGACTCCAACACTGTCGGCATTATCCAACCCACAGCTGGATTTATTCCGGGTTGTGACGATCAACAACCTCACAACCGCCAAAACTGCGACAGTAAACCATATATTATATTTAATGTCAAGTAAAAAATTAAAACATAAATTACAAAATTGTAATCCCGGGCCTGCCAGCAATATAACCCGAAGAATTCGGGCGGACACAGCCCGTTTCTCCAGCCTGAAGTTATGAATAGATCAGGTTCTCATCCACATATCAATTACAGCACAAATGGTATATATTTGTCAACATATAGTTTAAAATAAAATAATGGATAAGAATTATTTTTGCTTTTTGCGCTTGAAGTATTTGATTATAACGTGGAAATTCTATTATGTG
>JAJRUU010000132.1 GCA_024277605.1 bacterium | reverse complement strand
TTTTATTACAGCAACTTTGTAATCTTCGAGACAAACGTTATGGAATCTCTAAAATATACAAATCGATAGCGATATGTTTGAATTTTAGAATATTCGATTATGCTGCTTCGGTTGCCCAAATTGGGGTTGAGTTGGGATATTTATCCAGAGATGAGTATAAAAACATCTTGTCAAATATTCATATATATTCCCATAAAGGAGTTCTCCCGAATTTTCCTGGAAAGTCTAAGTTATATAAATTAGTTAACCTAATTGCTGAGAAATTAAAACCGGAATCTCATTTAGGATGGGCTGATGGAGATCGTAAAATCGGAAACATAAAAGATTTGTAAATAAATGATCCCCGCCGCAAGCGTACGGGGTATTCAAAAAAGCACCAAATAAATATATTACGCCGCAAGCGGCGGGGAACCTGAAAATGTAATAATGCGCTGACCTTAGGTCGGAGTCTTTATATTAAAGCGGCGCACAAGCATAACTATTAATTAGGATTATCTAAGATGGAAGATTATTTGCCATACGGGCGGCAACACTTAGACGAAGATGATTATCAAGCGGTGTTATCCGTTCTGCACGGCAAATGGCTGACCCAGGGCAAAACCGTTGAGCAATTTGAGCAGAGCCTGATTGATTACTGTGGCTCCCGCTATGCGGTAGCCTGCTCCAGCGGTACCGCCGCTTTACATATATTGATGCTGGCCTTATGCGTAAAACCGGGGGATGAGGTGATTACCACCCCGATTACCTTCGCCTCCTCCGCCAATTGTGTGCGCTTCTGCGGTGGAATCCCGGTTTTCGCCGATATAGAACCGCAGACTGCTAGTATTGATGTTGCAGAGATTGAGCAAAAAATAACCTCTAAAACCGTAGGCATTATAGCCGTTCACCTGACCGGTAATCCATGTGATATGGAGAAAATACAGCGGCTGGCCCAAAAGCACAATCTATGGCTGGTTGAGGATGCCTGCCATGCCTTGGGCGCTGAATATCAGCATAAAAGAATCGGAAGCTGCGAGTATTCCCGGGCGGCAGTATTCAGCTTTCACCCCGTTAAGCACATCACCACCGGCGAGGGTGGAGCCATTTTAACCAATGACCAGAATTTGGCCGAACGAATGGAGCGTTTACGCACCCATGGAATCATTCAACACTGTGACCCGAAAATCCGAAAGGAAAAGCCATGGCTTTATCAGATGGTGGAACTGGGATATAATTATCGCATAACCGATATCCAGTGCGCGCTGGGAATAAGCCAGCTGAAGAAACTGGACGGCTTCCTGGTGCGCAGGCGGGAAATTGCCGCTGAATATGATAAAATGTTTGCTGGCATGGAAGGGATTAAGCCCCTGGGGATCACTCCCGGGGGGAACCCCGCTTATCATCTTTATGTCCTGCGGCTTGATTTTAAAAGATTTGGCCTGAGCCGGGGGGAATTAATGAACACCCTGAGTCAGCAACATAAAATTATCACCCAGGTGCATTATATTCAGGTCTATCGGCATCCTTATTATCAGGAGTTGCTGGGGGATATTCAGCTGCCGCAGGCGGAGGAGTATTATAAAAGCTGTTTGTCCATCCCGATTTTCCCGGCGATGGCTCCTGGTGATCCGACCCGGTTTTTTGAAGCGTTAACAAAAACCCTGGGGATTGTGAGTGGATAACTTTAGCTGGCGGAATCATTATGTCCCCAGGATAGCGCTTGGTACGGTTCAGCTTGGTTTGCCTTATGGGATTGCTAATAAAAGCGGGCAGCCCGATTTTGAGCTGGCTTGCAAAATTGTCAAAGTTGCCTGGGAGAATGGAATCCGTTTCTTTGATACGGCCCAAGCCTACGGTCAAAGTGAAAAAGTTCTCGGCCAAACCTTTGCCGCTTTGGATATTGCCGACCAGGCGCAGGTGGTTACCAAGTTGGGTTTGGATCTTGAGTCAAAATCAGCGGCTGAGATTGCCGGCAGTATTGAAATCTCAAGGAAATTGCTGGGAGTGCCGAAGTTCTTTGGAGTAATGCTTCATCGGGGAAGCTGGTTGAGGAATTGGCGCAAGCGATATAAACCCGCTTTTAACATACTTAGGGAAAAAGGAATTACTTCTTATGCCGGGGTCTCTGTATACACTGAAGCTGAAATAAAGCTGGCCTTTGAGTTGCCTGAAATTGATTTGATTCAAGTTCCCTTTAATGTGTTTGATCAAAGGGGGTGGTGGCTTGGATGGTTTGAAAAGGCACATGCCTTGGGAAAGCTTATTATTGTCCGCAGTATTTATTTGCAGGGGCTATTACTTTTGCCCGCGGATAAATTGTCGGCTAAGATGGAGTTCGCCAGAGAGCCACTGGAGCGCTTTCACTCATTATGTCAACATTATCGTTTAAAACCGGCTAATATGGCGCTTGGCTATGTGGCCAATAAAAGCCCTGACACAATTCTTTTATTCGGAGCGGAGGTTCCTGCTCAGATAGTAGAAAATATTTCTTTGTATAAAAACCTTAGCTGTCCCAAATCTGCTATTGATGAAATTGATGTCTGTTTTGCCGATTTGGACACTAAACTTATAAATCCAAGCCAATGGACGATTTAATTGAGGGCATATGCTAATAAAATGCCAAAACTAAATTTTTATCAGTCTACCAAATTATTTAAGCGAGCGCAAGAGGTTATCCCGTCTGCTACCCAGACCTTTTCCAAGGGCTGGACGCAGTTTGTGCAGGGAGCGACGCCGAATTTTATTCAGCGGGGGGAAGGGGTGTTTGTCTACGATGTGGACGGTAACCGCTATACCGACTATATGATGGCTTTGGGGGCTATTTCCATGGGCTATGCTTGGGAACCCATGAAAAAGGCGGCACTGCGCCAGTTGGATGATGGCCTGGTTTTTACTCTGCCCCATCCTTTGGAAGTCGAAGTGGCTGAGTTACTTACCAAGACCATCCCTTGTGCCGAGATGGTGCGCTTCGGTAAAAACGGTTCAGATGTAACTTCCGGCGCTATCCGGGTGGCCCGGGCGGTCACCGGTCGGGACAAGATCGCTTTTTGCGGTTATCACGGCTGGCAGGACTGGTATATCGCCTCCACCGTTCGTGATTTGGGGATACCAAAATTCAACAAGGAATTAATCTTTGAATTTAAATATAACGATATAGATAGTCTTAAAAAAATACTAGAAGAAAATCCCAATGAAATTGCGGCGGTGATCATGGAACCGGTCGGTCTGATAGAGCCCCAAGACAACTTTTTAGCAAAAGTTAGAGACGTGGCCACTTCCGTCGGCGCCTTATTGATCTTCGATGAGGTGGTTTCCGGTTTCAGGATGGCTCTAGGGGGAGCACAGGCTCTATATGGAGTTACCCCGGATTTAAGCACTTGCGGCAAGGGCATGGGAAACGGGGTTCCGATTTCGGCGGTGGTGGGGAAGCGGGAGTATATGGAGTATTTCGACAAGGTCTTTTTTCCTTCACCTTCGGTGGGGAAACCCTCTCCCTGGCTGTCTGTAAAACAGTGATAGAGCATATGGACCAGGCTTATTTTAAGCATACCTGGCGTCTGGGCGAGCGTTTTAAAAACGGGTATAATCAATTAGTAAAGGAGTTGGACATTCAGCATATTACAGATTGTATCGGGCTCGCCCCCCGGACGGTCATCCGGTTTCACGATAACGAAAAAGGCTCTGGCAATTTAATGAAAAGTTATTTCCAACAGGAATGCTTCAAAAGGGGTGAATTCTTCTACGGGGTTATAATGATGTGCCTGGCCCATACCGAGGAAATCGTTGCCCAGAGCTTAAAGGTATATAGCGAAGTGCTGGAACTCCTGGCCGACGCCGTGAATAAAGGCGATTTGCCTTCGCTGCTTGAGGGCCCGATAATACAGCCGATTTTTAGAAAAGTATAGGGTACCTTGAAAAATTAGGATTTTTGTTCAAGATCAAGGCAGCCACATGTGGCCATGCGAAAAATTTAACCACAGGCATATAGTTGATATTCCGAGGATTAAATTTTTTAGCATAACGACGAGATTGAATGAAAAGGCAATTTTTCAAGGTTCCCTATAGCAAAAAAGGAGCAAGTTGTATGGTTTTGGCGCTTATTCAAGCCAGGATGGGATCTACCAGGCTGCCGGGCAAGGTTTTATTGCCGGCTGCGGGAAAGCCTTTGTTACTGCACCAACTGGAGCGGCTTTCACACAGCTCTCTGATCGATAAAATAATAGTGGCCACCGGCGATACCCCGGCGGATAGAGAATTGGCTGATAAGATTGTTTCCTGGGGATACCAGATTTTTAACGGCTCCGAAGATGATGTACTGGATAGATTCTATCAAGCCTGGAAACCGCTACAAGCAGAAACAGTGGTGCGTATTACCGGGTATTGCCCGTTAATTGATCCGCAAGTAACCGATAAGGTGATAAAGCGGCTTATTGATGCCAAAGGTGCTTTAGATTATGTGGTGACCGACCTTAATTGGCCCGATGGATTGGATAGCGAAGCTTTCAAGGGAGCTGCGCTGGAGCGGGCCTGGAAAGAGGCCAGGCTTCCGTCCGAACGGGAGCATGTTACCCCCTATATCAGGAACCACCCGGAATTGTTTAATATTGCCGAGCTTCCCTGTCCCCAAGATTTGGCGGATCAGCGTTGGACATTGGACGAGGAGCGGGATTACCGGTTAATAAAGGCGGTGTTTGAGGGACTTTATGCCTCCAATAAGTTGTTTTTAATGCGGGATATCCTGGATTTTTTGGCCCAACACCCTGATGTTTCAGAACATAACTGTGGGATAATTCGCAACGAGGGATATATAACATCTCTCAAGAAAGATAAGCTGGATGATGTTTGAACTTGGTTTAAAACTTTGGATTAACAATGAAAACTATATCAATGAGGCGATTAGTCTTTTTGAACAAGGGATTTATCAATATTTAGAGCTATATATTATTGCAGAAACTAATGATTCTCATGTATCCCTTTGGAAAGACCTTAACATTCCCTTAATTGTGCATGCTCCCCATTATATGGACGGACTCAATCTGGCTCAGAAAGAACATAAAGTAAATAATATATCGTTGATAAAAATGACTCAGGATATTGCCGATTTGTTAAAGGCAGACAAAATAATCGTTCATCCTGGCGTTGGTGGCGACATAAGGGAAACTGCCCGGCAATTAAGCGAAATAAATGATCCACGGATATTGATTGAAAATAAACCTTACCACGGATTGATTAAGGGCTTAATTTGTAATGGCGCTAAAGTGGAAGAAATAAAATATATTTTGGACAATATTAATGTGGGATTTTGTTTGGACATCGGACATGCCATTGTTGCGGCAAACGCATTTAAGGCCGATCCGATTGTTTATTTAAAGGAATTTATAAAATTAGAACCGAAGATGTTTCATCTAACGGATGGTGATTATAGCAGTGTTTATGACAAGCACGACCATTTTGGACAAGGGAATTATAATATTAAAGCTATTCTTGATGTTTTGCCGAAGGATTCACAGCTAACGTTGGAAACAATCAAAAGCCATAAAGACAGTCTTGCTGATTTTGTTGAAGACATTAAATTTATTAGACGATTATATTATAGCATTTATAATTAGAGGAGGTTTTATGAGTGACCATAAATATGATAAAAAAACGGCAATACCGCATAAAGACGGATTGGAAATAATTGATTGCCAAACATGTGGTTTTAAGCATGCTTATCCCTATCCTGATGAAAATAAACTTAGAGAGTTTTACCAAAAGCATTATCATGCCCCCACCAAGGGGGGGAATTATCAGGCGAAGTTGGAGGGATTAAATCGTATAGTTAAAAACAAACCCAACAAGACAATCCTGGATATCGGCTGTTCAGATGGGGAATGTCTGTCATATTTTCAAAAAGACGGCTGGCAAACATTTGGGATCGAACCCTCGGAATCGGAATCCGAACTGGCCAGAAAAAGAGGGATAAACGTTGTTACCGACAGCTTTGCGGGTGCGCTTAAAAGAGATCTGGGCAAATATGATGCGGTGATGTTGGGCTCAGTTCTTGAGCATCATCCGGCCCCTGAAAAATTTTGCCGGCAGATATATGATAAGCTGCTCAATAGGGGGGGCGCTTTGTGTATCCAGGTGCCCAATGATTTCAATGCATTTCAGTTGGCGGCGGTGGAATATTATAAAAAGGAAATGTGGTGGGTTGTGCCACCGGCGCATCTGAATTATTTTTCATTTGACTCACTGACCAAGTTTATTGAGAAAATCGGGTTCGAGATTGTATCCACGGAAAGCAGTTTTCCGATAGAACTTTTTCTGTTGGGCGGCATGGATTATATCGGCAACGACACCATAGGAAAAAAGGCTTTCGCCATGCAGTGCAATTTTGAAACTGTGCTGGAAGCTACTGGAAAAAGCGCCCTCAAACGGCAAATATACAAGTCCTTGGCAAAATTGGGATTGGGAAGGGTAATCATTATGTTTGGAAGGAAAGGGTGAAAAAAATAGTTTTTCCCCCAGCGAACTCTTTGATTAACAAGATTCCACAGGTTGAGTATCATATACACACCGATTATACCGACGGGAAAAACAGCGTTCGGGATTATGTCGATTTGGCCTTAAATAAGAATTATGAGACCATCTGTTTTACCGAGCACGTGGACAAAACCACCTCTTGGTTTGACCGGTTCAAAGAGGAAGTGATTTTGATCAGGGATAAATTAAACAATTCGGCACTTGGAATATATTACGGCATTGAGGTGCGGGCGGCTGATTTAGGCGGCAATCTGAATGCATACGAGGAGATAATACAGGCGGCGGAAGTGGTGATGGGCGTGGTGCATAGTTATCCCACCCGCGAAGGGGGAAAATATAATTTAGCGGAGCTAACCCCAAAACAGGCCATAGAGATAGAATTTACCGCCACGATGGCCCTGCTGGACAATCCGGTGGTTGATATTCTGGGGCACCCCGGGCATACTTATGAAAAACATTTTGGTGCATTTCCAACCGGGCTGTATCGGGAGATTATCCGCAAAGCCGGGCAACGAAGCATAGCGGTGGAGATCAATCCCCGCTATCAGCTAAATTTGAAGGCTTTTCTGGCGCTTTGCATAGAGGAAAATGTGTTGGTCTCATTGGGATCTAATTGTCATTCGCTGGAAGAATTCGGGCGGGTGCAGGGGGAATTGAAAGGGGTGTTTAGCCGATGGAATTAACCGTGCTGGTTACCGGTGCAGGCGGGGATTTAGGTCAAGCTATTATAAAGTCGCTGAGAATGTCGAAATATTGCCCCAGGATAATCTCCTGTGACATTAATCCGTTGTCTGTGGGATTATATACTACTGACAAGGGCTATATTGTACCCAGAGTGGACGATAAAAACTACTTAGACTCTATCGTAGATATTTGCAGGAAGTAAAAAGTTGATTTTCTTTTTATCGGCACAGAAGAGGAATTAACACCATTGTCTCAAAAAAAACAGGAGATAAAAAAGCTATCGGGCACAGAAGTTGTTTGTGTTGACTCTCACGTACAAGAGATTTGTAATGACAAATATTTAACCGCTATGTTTCTTAAAAAAAACGGGCTCCCTTATCCCGAAACAGCAGCTGATGACAAAGCCCAAATAGAACAACTTATTAGTAAAAACGGGTTCCCCTTATTTTTAAAACCAAGAAAGGGAAGTGGCTCAAAAAAAGCGTATAAGATAACGGGTTTTGATGAGCTTGATTTTTACAGAAAACAAGTTCCCAGTTTTATGCTACAGGAATACCTGGCTCCGGACGATGAGGAATATACTAATGGAGTATTTTCCGATGGAGAGGAAACGATACTTGTAATTACATTGAAAAGAGATTTAAACAGTTGTGGTATTTCAAATACCGCCATTGTCGTAAATGATGAAGAGATAAGAAAACTTTGTGTAAAGATAGCCAGGGCTTTAAATTTCAAAGGATCAATAAATATTCAATTAAGAAAAACCGAGCAAGGAATTTTTGTCTTTGAAATAAATCCACGCTATTCAAGTACTACCGCCATAAGAGCCCATTTTGGCTTTTGTGATGTGGAGTGGATATTGGACACTTATTTAATGCCTGAAGAAAAGTTAACGTATAAACCGCACGTTGGTGGGATAGCGGTAAGGTATTGGGACGAATATTTCCTAGATGATAATGCTTATAAAAGGATGCTCAACAATACAATATCATGAACAACAACAGTAAAAATTACATCGTAGCAGGCTGCAAGACTTGGAATAAAAGAATTTTTGACGAGGTTATTTCCAATTACCCGGGGAATTGGTTTTATGCAGCTACCAGAGAAGGTTTATTAAAGAAGGTAAAAAAGTATAAGCCTCGCTATATCTTTTTTCTCCACTGGTCATGGATAGTGCCGGAAAAAATGGTGAATAATTATGAATGTGTCTGTTTTCATATGACCGATGTGCCCTATGGCAGGGGGGGCAGTCCCTTGCAAAACTTAATCGCCAGGGGACACAAGGAAACCAAGGTGACCGCTTTGCGAATGGTAAAAGAACTCGATGCTGGTCCGGTATACTTTAAAGAAAGCTTATCGCTCTTCGGAAGTTCAGCAGAGGAAATATATATAAGAGCAATTAATCTGTCTGCCAAAATGATTAAGAAAATAGCAACAGAGGAGATACATCCGGAACCTCAAAAAGGGGAAGTGGTTCCATTTAAAAGGAGGAAGCCGGAAGAAAGCGAGATTCCGGAATTCTCCAGCTTAGAAGAGTTATTCGATTTTATAAGGATGCTTGATGCAGAGGGCTATCCTAAAAGTTTCTTAATGTACAAGGGATTTAAGGTCGAATTTTCTAGAGCATCCTTATATAATGGAAGGCTACTTGCAGATGTGAAAATTACCCTTATCAAGGGGGAAAAATGAAAGTCCTTGTTATTGTAGCTCATCCGGACGATGAAGTTTTGGGATGCGGGGGCATGATTTCCAGACTAGTCGAGGAAGGCAATGATGTTTTTATAGCTATTTTGGGTGAAGGGATAACCTCTCGCCATTTCAACAGAAGAGATGCCGGTAAAAAGCAGGTTGGCGAATTAAAAGAGAAGGCTAAAGAGGCCGCTAAGCTATTGGGTGCCAAAGAACTTCTTTTGTTTGATTTTCCGGACAATAGCTTTGACACTATTCCGCTATTGGAAGTGGTTAAAAAGGTAGAAGAGATAACCCACAAGGTTAAACCAGAGATACTTTTTACCCATAGCAAATGCGACTTAAACATAGATCATCTTATAACCCATCGGGCAGTATTAACTGCCACCAGACCACTTGCAAGTTGTCCAGTAAAAGAAATATACACCTTTGAGGTACCCTCCTCAACCGAATGGGCGTTTGGGGAATTTGGCGTATACAATCCCGATTTCTTTGTTAATATTGAGAAAACGATTGAAACAAAAATAAAAGTGATTGAGGTTTATGATTCAGAGGTAAGGAAGTATCCCCATCCACGTTCGCCAAAAGCCATCAAAACAATTGCCAGAAAGTGGGGTAATGTGGTGGGGATAGAATATGCGGAAACCTTTACTACTATTAGACGAATCTTATAGCCAATCAAGGAAACCGTTATGGGTGACAATTTCATAGAAATAGCAGGGGGAAAAATTGGGGAAGGACAATCAACCTTCATCATAGCTGAGATGTCCGCCAACCATAATCATAATTTCGATGAAGCGGTTCGCATTGTTCGAGCTGCCAAAGAATGCGGGGCGGATGCCATTAAACTGCAAACCTATACCGCCGATTCCATGACTATAGACTCAGATAAAGAGTGTTTTCAAATAAAGCATGGAACTCTGTGGGATGGAAAAGGATTATACCAACTCTACCAGGAGGCCTATACCCCCTGGAAGTGGCAGCCCGAATTAAAACAACTGGCGGAAGATTTAGGGATGATCTGGTTTTCCACTCCCTTTGATAATACGGCGGTGGATTTCCTGGAGGGCTTGAATGTTCCGGTTTACAAAATCGCCTCTTTTGAGATAACCGATATCCCGCTTATCGAATATATCGCCGCCAAAGGCAAACCTGTTATTATGTCTACCGGGATTGCGACGCTTGCCGACATAGAAGAAGCGGTTAATGCTTGCAGGAGAAAAGGGAACCATCAAATTGCTTTGCTCAAGTGTACCAGCGCTTATCCGGCGCCGATTGAAGAGGCTAACCTAAAAACAATACCAAATCTGGCGGAAACCTTTAATACTGTGGTGGGTCTATCGGATCATACCCTGGGCACATCGGCGGCTATCGCCTCGGTCGCCCTGGGGGCGAATATAATCGAGAAACATTTTATTTATGACCGGTCGCTAGGCGGGCCGGATGCCGCTTTTTCCGCAGAGCCGGAAGAATTTAAGGCAATGATAAAATCTATCCGTGAGGTGGAGAAAGCCTTGGGAGAGGTAAACTATGAATTATCAGAAAAAGCTAGAAAAAGCCGGGAATTTGCGCGGTCACTCTTTGCTGTCGCCGACATAACGGCAGGGGAAACCCTGACTGAAAAAAACGTCAGGTCTATAAGGCCGGGACATGGGCTGCATCCAAAATGTTTGGCTGATTTACTTGGTAAAAAAGCGAGCAGAGCTATTCAAAGGGGAACTCCAATGGGTTGGGATTTAGTAGGGTAATAGGATAGCAGCAGTTAAGAAACTCTAAGTACAAGATAAATAAATGAGCAAAAACCTAACCATAAATATCAAGACTGACCGATTAATTTTAAGAAATGTAAACTTAGACGATGTTTCTCAGGATTATGCTGATTGGTTGAATGATTCCGAAATCAACAAATATCTTAGTTGTGCAAATACACAGCAAACCAAGGAAAGCTGTGTGTTGTATGTGCAATCTTTTGCGGGGCGAAAAGATAAAGCCCTTATAGGCATATTTCTGAAAAACGATGGCTTGCATATAGGCAATATTACGTTTTCAACCATAGACTGGCATAATAAATCTGGGACAGTGGGTATTAGCTTGGGGCGAAAAGCTTTTATGGGCAAGGGGCTGGCGAAAGAAACCCTGATCTCGGTGGTAAAGTATTGTTTTGAGCGGTTGAGCCTGCATCGTATACAGGCCGGGATAAACACAGAAAACATAAGATCGCTCAACCTGTTTGTAAAATGTGGCTTTAAGATGGAAGGGCTTTTACGGGAATCCAATATTGTTAATGGTGAGTTCCAGGACAGCTACATCGTTTATATGTTGGAAACAGATATTTAACCGCTTACGCGTTGGTATTAAATGAATATTGTATTTGAAACAGTAAAAAAACATCATAGCTATATCATTAATCAATGTCTTAAGAGAAATAATTCCGTTTTTATTGTTGAGCCGTTTCATACGTATCATCACCGAAAAGGAATAAGATTCTTTCCTCCTCCACTTCCTGGTTTTGTTAATAAACTTATTGAGCGTGGGAAAATTAATTTATTAGAAGTGGATCAACTAAATGCAAAAACAATAAATAACCTTGCGATAGACAAAGCCGTTGATATTATAGAATCGGTTTTTCCGTTCTATCGAGAACAGCATGATGAATTATTTCAATATGTTTCAGATACTCTAAAATCCCCCGTAGCCGAGAATATTTTTAAAAAGGATTTGTGCAATAGGTTAGCGGAGTTTTATTCAGTAAATATCCTGCTTCACCGGATAGAGAAGGCGTTGGGTTCCGGACAGATTTTAGTCTATCCAAATACAAATGTACGGTCATATCTTTATTTAAAAGCTTTGCTTTCTAAAAGTAACCAGGAGTTTTTCGAGCATCCAAATATTAGCTTTCCAGGACAAAAGCATATTGCGGGTTATTTTGAAAACCTGAAAGAAAACCTGATATCTCTGGCCAAGCTGTCCGCTCAGACCATAGCCAGCGGATTTTTATGGAACCTTCGTCCTGTTTCTAAAGAAAAAAAGACCTATTTATATGGAATAACGCTTGTATCTCCAACGCGGGAGCTGGCAGATAATCAAAGGGGGCCGAATTTTTTAATAGACAATCACAAAATTTTGCCAAAGGATGTCGTCTATTTTCCCACCACAGAGTTGACGGATGATCAGCAGAAAAGATTGGCCCAGATACCCGGCGAGGTTATTTATCTCCCCAAAGCTGGCCGTTGTTTTTCCAATTTTGCCGAGTGGGGCAAATTGCTTAGGCTGGCTCTAAAAAATAACTTCTTACGAAATGCCGAAGAAATTAAGGGGGCCTGCAGTGCTTTTTTAAACTATTT
>JAJRUU010000131.1 GCA_024277605.1 bacterium | reverse complement strand
GTTTAGCTATACGGTTCCAACCGAATTGCAGCCTCAGATAAAGGTGGGTAAGCGGGTGCTGGCTCCCTTTGGCTCCCGGCGGCTTACCGGTTATATTGTGGATATATCCGCAACTTGTGAAGTTGCCGGGGTTAAAGACATTCTGGCACTGCTGGATGATGAACCATTAATCAACTCCCACTTATTAAAATTAACCCGCTGGATGGCTGAATATTACTTGTGCTCCTGGGGGGCTTGCCTGGCCGGTACGCTGCCCAAAGGCATAGATGTACAAAGTCAGCAGATAGTTAGCCTAACGTCACTGGCCAAAGAAAAGCTTGCTAAGGCGGAAAACATTCCCGGTGGAATTAAAGGAGAAATACTTGTTCTGTTACAGCAAACAGACACATGTCCCTTACCTCAACTGAAGAAAAAATTACCCGCTAAAGGGTTAGCTGCCGCAATCTCCGGTTTACAAAAACAGGGGCTGCTGCACGTAGAGAACCAACTTTCCGTACCACGGGTAAAGCCCATAACGCAGAAGGTCTGGCGGCTGGCTAAAGCAACATATATTATAGAACAGGAGATGACCAATATAAGCCGCCGGGCGCCCAAACAGGCGGCCACCCTTTCAAGTCTATTACAGACCGGTGGTGAGTTGAGCATAGAGCAGTTAAAAACCAGCGATTTAAGTCGTGCAAGCATTGCCCCGTTAATTAACAAGGGCTTAATCATCGAGTTGGAACGGCCTGTTTCACGCAAGGCATATTCAACCGACATCGCCCCCAGTTGCGCTCCCCCTTTAGTGCCTGCGCAGCAAGCGGTGGCTGATCTTATTCATAATGGACTTAACGCAGGCCGGTTTACCCCCATTTTATTACATGGGATAACCGGTAGCGGAAAAACCGAGGTGTATATAAACGCTATCGCCAAAACCTTGGAGTTGGGCCGACAGGCGCTGGTACTGGCGCCGGAAATATCCTTAACCGCCCAGTTATGGCAGCGCTTTTACGCCCGCTTCGGTTCACAAGTTGCCGTATTGCATAGTCAGCTTTCAGCCGGTGAGCGGCTTGATGAATGGTACCGCTTAAAGCGGGGCGAGGCAAAAATCGCCATCGGCGCCCGCTCGGCCATCTTTGCTCCCTTAGACAATGTGGGGCTTATCGTTATGGATGAGGAGCATGATAACTCATATAAGCAGGAGAATTCTCCGCGCTATCATGCACGTGAGGTGGCTTTAATGCGAGGGCAGTTTGAGCGGGCGGTGGTAATTTTGGGCTCGGCCACCCCCAGCCTGGAATCCTTCTACCGCACGAAAACAAAAAACCATCATTTAGCACGTATGCCGGAGCGCATTTTAAACCGGCCGCTGCCCGAGGTGGAGCTGGTGGATATGCGGGGCAAGTCCCGTGATGAGTTTTTATCACCCCAGCTACTGGCGGCTATCAAAAAGCGCTTAGCCCTCAGGCAGCAGAGTCTTTTATTCTTAAACCGCCGGGGGTATACGCCGTTTATTCTGTGCCGGGAGTGCGGGCAAACGGTGAACTGCCCTAAATGCAGTGTCTCACTCACCTATCATTTAAAGGGCAGGGCACGCTGCCATTATTGCGGGTACTCTATCGCCCCGCCCCGTATTTGCCCCTGCTGCAATGGGGATCAGTTACAATACTTTGGGTTGGGTACGCAGCGTTTGGAAAGCCAGATTAACGCATTGTTCCCAGAGGCTCGCATAACCAGGATGGATCGGGACAGCACCAGCCGCAAGGGCGCCCACTGGCAAATATTGCGGCAATTGCAAAAAAAAGAGATCGATATTCTCATCGGCACCCAGATGGTTACCAAGGGTTTTGATCTGCCTGAGGTAACTCTGGTGGGGGTGGTTATTGCTGATATAGGTTTGGGTATGCCCGACTTCAGGGCCGCCGAGCGCACCTTTCAGCTGCTGACCCAGGTTGCCGGGCGAGCCGGAAGGGGTGATACGCCGGGCGAGGTGATTGTGCAAACCTATAATCCCGATCACTATAGCATCCAGGCGGCAAGAGAGCATGATTATCATACGTTTTATGAGCAGGAGATGAAATACCGCCAAAGCCTGCACTATCCCCCCATCACCAGCCTGGTTAGCCTGCTATTTCTGGGCAGGCAGGCACAACAGGTAGCCAAAGCCGCCCATTGGCTGTCAAGTAAGTTAAAACGAAGCCTTACGGGAATTCAAATATTAGGCCCCTCACCAGCTACGATAACCAGGATAAAGGGCCAGTATCGCTGGCAACTTATGCTGAAAGGAGCTAAGCTCCGAAATTTGCATACTGCGCTGGAAAATGCTATAAATGGTTTACAGGATCAGTCTGAATTTGGCGGCATAAAGGTCGATGTGGATGTGGATCCGGTAAGCTTGTTGTAATTTGTGCAGTTGATTTTTTCAAGCTATATGAGATAATCATTTTAATAGTATAGGACATTTCCATTGTTCTGCTGATTTGTCTTTTAGCGTAATCTCCCACCCTTGACCAAAAGGTCAACAGGGAGTGGGTCTTGCTTTAGAACCATTCGCCAAAAGTTCATGAACATGTTATGTTCTGAGGTCACGTAGTGTCTGTTTTATATGTTCGGGTATATCCCGATCCGGCGCTGAAAAATAAAGCCAAGCCGGTTGAGCAGTTAGATTCTAACATAAAAAAATTGATTGCCGACATGGGAGAGACCATGTTCGCCGCCCAGGGAGTAGGATTGGCCGCTCCCCAGGTGGGTGAATCCTGCCGGGTAATCGTGGTCTGCATACCCGAAAAAAAAGATTTCTCAAGTTATATGGCGCTCATAAACCCGGAGATTATCTCGGCTGAAGGCGAAGATATAGCTGAGGAAGGCTGTCTGAGCGCTCGCGATTACCGGGCGCAGGTTATGCGCGCACAAAAGGTCAAGGTTTGCTATTTAGATGAAACAGGGTCAAAATGCGAACTCATTGCGCAGGATTTGATGGCCCGCATATTACAGCATGAAATAGATCATTTAGACGGCATCTTGTTTTTTGAGCGGTTAAGCAGCATAAAAAGAAACCTGATCAAAAACAGACTGCGTAAACTGGCTAAAACTGCTGCTGGGGACTAGGAGTCTGTCGGACTTTGGGGTTCGTAGCGAGACAAGTGAGAAATATAGTCCATTGGGGACCTGTCCCCTTTTTTCGATCATTTGAGGCGAATAGTGGTGACTATTTAACGAAAATGAACGGGAAAATGGATATGTTTAGCACTTGTCGCAGTAGAATTATCCAAAGTCCGACAGGCTCCTAGAAAGGTCAACATGCGCATTCTCTTTTTCGGAACGCCGGCGTTCGCTATTCCTACTTTAAAGAAATTGCTGGCCTCAAAGCACCAGCTATTGGCGGTAATTACACAACCGGATCGGCCCCAGGGACGCGGGCGTCGAGGACGCGGGCATCAAGGGCGTGGGCATCAAGGGCGCGGGGAACGTGAGCGGCAACCCTCCCCTCCAGCGGTAAAACCGATAGCTGAAGCGGCTGGGATACTGGTATTGCAGCCGGTAAGCATAAAAGACTTCTTGCCGCAGATAAAGGAGCTTGAGCCGGAATGTCTGCTGGTAGCGGCTTATGGGCAGATGCTGCCCCGGCAGTTATTAGAATTGCCTGAATACGGGGGAATAAATGTGCATGCCTCTTTGTTACCTGAATATAGAGGCGCTGCCCCCATAAATTGGGCCATAATAAATGGGGATAGCCATAGCGGAGTGACCATTATGCAGATGGATGAGGGGATGGATAGCGGAAACATCTTATCTCAGGCGAGGATTCCTATTGATTCAAAAGAAACAGCCGGCAGCCTGCATGATAACCTGGCCCACTTGGGCGCTGAGTTGTTGCTGAGCGCTTTAGCTAAAACAGAGCAAGGTCACATAGGCTCCAAGCCCCAGGATGAGTCGGAAGTCAGCTATGCTCCCAGTTTAAGTAAAACCGATGGGCTTATTGACTGGACACAGGCCGCAGATGTGATCGAACGTCGAATCCGGGGATTATCCCCTTGGCCGGGAACTTATACTTACCTGGAGGGCATGCGTTTAAAGCTACTCGAGGCCGAAGTGGTGCAGCTCCCCGCTGACAAGGCTTTTCGGCCCGGACAGATAATTCGTACGCAATTCGAGCGAGGGTTATGGGTGGTTACCGGAAAGGGTGGACTGATTATACAGCGTTTGCAGCCTGAAAGCCGGGCGGCGATGGGAGCAGATCAATACCTGGCTGGTCAAAAAGAATCACCGGCAGGTAAGATTTTTTCCAGTCAGCAATAATTGCATGGGGTAAAAATGGGTTCATCTATAACAGATACCGATATTGATAAAAAAGCAGATCCAGAGACCCGGAAGAGAACTTTTCTTGTATTCCTGGTGGCAAACTGGATACTGTTTTTGGCTACTACGTTTATCCTTTGGTATGTAAGCTATCCAGGATTATATGCTATCCATCACTGGTTACCCGCAATAGTCGGTGTTGTCTTTGTTGCATCTCACGGTATTGTAATGGCTGGATTCGGACTTATCGTGCTGACGATTATCTCAAAACGTGAGATTCTATTTTCTCAGCGTTTAAGAAATCTGGTATTGAAAATCTATTTGCCTATTGCTATTTCGGCTCCACTGACTATCTTGGCATGCAAGCTGTTCAATATTTCCAAAGAGGATGTGCAGCGATCATTTATTGAAGTCAATAATTACCTCATCCAGGTAAAACGCTTTGGGCTATCCCCCGACAAGCTACTATTGCTGCTACCCCAATGTTTGCAGCATTCCGATTGTAAGGTGAGAATCGCCAAAAACATACTAAACTGTAAACAATGCGGCAATTGTCAAATCAAGGAAATTATCCAAATTTGCAAGCCTTATGGGGTAAATGCATATGTAGCCACCGGGGGCACGTTGGCGCGCAAGCTTATCGCCGAGCGAAAGCCAAAAGCGGTAATAGCCGTGGCTTGTGAACGCGAACTCGTAGATGGCATCAGCGACTGTTATCCATTACCGGTATATGCTATTCTAAATCAGCGCCCATATGGCCCCTGTGCGGACACCAGTGCTACCATGGAAAGATTGAATGCCGCTATTAGTCATTTTCTGGCAGGTAAAGAGTCGGAACACGAGCTAATAGAACTTGAGAAACACGGACAGAAAACAGTTTAACCCTTTGCGGGTAAAGTATAAGCGGCTGTAGTCTTATCCATTATCCCATATAACGATTTTAGACGGGAGTGATTTTTTGTGAATTCAATTAAAACATTTGGTTTAATGGCGGCGCTTACCATCCTCCTGGTGCTGGCTGGCGGCAGCCTGGGGGGAGCGGGAGGGGCCACGATCGCCTTTACCTTAGCGCTTGTTATGAACGTGGGTAGTTACTGGTTCAGTGATAAGATTGTGCTCAAGATGTATAAGGCGCGACCGGTGGAACGCTCGGAGATGCCGGAGCTGTTTGATATGGTACAGCGGCTGAGTCAACGGGCGCAACTGCCGATGCCCAAGCTCTACATTATCCCGCAGGAAAACCCCAATGCCTTTGCTACCGGTCGTAATCCACAACATGCGGCAGTGGCGGTCACCAGCGGTATATTACAATTGTTAAGTAAGGACGAGTTGGAGGGGGTATTGAGTCACGAACTGGCGCATGTGAAGAATCGGGATATCCTAATCGGCACTATCGCGGCTACCCTGGCCGGAGCAATTACTATGCTGGCTACTATGGCCCGCTGGGCAGCTATATTCGGCGGCGGTGGCGGCGGGGATGACGATGACGGCGGCGGCATTGTGGGACTGCTGGTGATGATGATTCTAGCCCCGCTTGCGGCGATGTTGATTCAAATGGCTATATCCCGTTCACGTGAATATAAGGCCGATAGCGATGGAGCGCGTATTTCTACCCGGCCGGTATCATTAGCCAATGCGCTGCAAAGCCTGGAGGGCTATACCGAAAAGCTTCCCCTGCGGCAGGCTAATCCAAGTACCGCCCACATGTTTATTGTAAACCCATTGCGCAGTGGCGGGATAGCCGGTTTGTTCAGCACTCATCCGCCTATTCTCGAGCGGGTGAAGAGATTAAAACAACAAGCAGCGACAGCATAATAAAATAATGGGGCTTATCAAAAAGCCGAATTCGGCCCGTGAGCTGGCCTTTAATGTGCTATATAAGGTGGAGAAGCAAAAGGCTTACGCCAATGTCCTGCTGGAAGCGGCTTTTGTCAGGACTGAACTATCAGTTCGCGACAGGGCGCTAACCACTGAGCTGGTATATGGGGTATTACGTAACCGAAGTTGGCTGGATTGGGTGATAAAGCGTTGTAGCAACCGTCATTGGGAACAAATATCACACCCTGTAAAGTACATATTGCGCTTGGGAATATATCAGCTGTTAAAGCTGGACCGAGTTTCAGCCTATGCCGCAGTGGATGAGGCGGTAAAGTTGGCCCGCAGTTGCGGTGAAGCTAAGGCCACCGGATTCGTAAATGCCCTGTTGCGGCGGGTTAGTCGGCAGGCAGCCGACGTTATAGACATACCCCGTAAGCCGCTGGCTGATTATTTAGCCAACCAGTACTCGCACCCCAAGTGGCTGGTTGAGCGCTGGCTTAAACGCTGGGGAGAGACAGAAACCGAGGCGCTCACGAAGGCTAATAATCGCCAATTGCCGTTGACCGTACGGCTTAACAGTCTAAAGGCCAGCTGGGAGCAGCTCACCCAGGCGTTAACCGCCCAGGGGTTTTACTTTAAGGCTAACGGCTCGGTTGCCGAAGCGCTGCAAATAGAAAACGCCAAACAACTGGCAGCGCTGCCTGTTTACCAGAATGGCTGGCTGGAAATAGAGGGTTTGGCATCTATGTTGGCAGTTCAGCTGCTTGATCCACAACCGGGGGAGAGTATTCTGGATGCGGCTTCCGGCCGCGGAGTGAACACCGGCCATATAGCCCAGTTGATGGGCAATCGAGGGCAGATACTGGCCCTGGATAATTCGCCGCATAAGCTTAAACAGTTACAGCGAAACTGCCGCCGGTTGGGGGTGGATATTGTTCACAGCGCAGCCCAGGATGCTTCCCGACCATTAGGCTTTAAGGAGGCTTATTTTGATCGCATCCTGCTGGATGCCCCGTGTTCGGCATTAGGGGTAATTGCCCGTTATCCTGAATGCCGCTGGCATCGGCAGGCGGGAGATGTTACCCGTTTATCGAAGTTGCAAGGTGATATTTTAAAACAGGCAGCCCGCTACCTGAAACCGGGAGGGGTTTTGGTCTACAGTGTCTGTAGCTTTGAAACAGAAGAAAACGAGGGGGTCATTCAACCCTTCTTACAGTCCAATAAAGATTTTGTGTTAGATGATCTGAGCCCCTTTCTGCCAGCCGATTTGAAAACTCATATGAATGAGGACGGCTGTTTGAGACTATTACCGCATAAGTGGGTCGGAGACGGCTTTTTTATGGCCCGCTTGCTTAGGAAAAAAAGTGCCCATTAGCTATATCAGATGATGAAAAAACAAACCCCTCCTTGGGTCAGGATAGTAATTATAAGCGCAGGCTTATTACTGCTGGGGGTAAGCAGCGCCTTAATCACCATGCGGCTGGTGATCAAGGGCAAGGAAGTTAAAGTGCCCAACCTGGTGGGAAAGGATATCGTCTATGCCCTGGAAACCTTGAATGAATTAGGGTTAGGACTTAAGATTGCCGACCAGGAGTTTAATTACTTTACAGCCGAGAATCACATTATTTCCCAAAAACCGGATAGTGGCAGCTTCATTAAGCAGCGGCGGGATGTAAAGGTTGTATTGAGTAAGGGATCCCTCACGGTATGGGTGCCCAGTCTGGAGGGTGACCCGCTGTCACTGGCTCAAATAAAGCTAAAGCAACAGGGTTTAAAAATAGGTCAACTGGCAAAAATACATCATAATCTTGCAGCCGGTAAAGTAGTGGCTCAATATCCTCCGGCAAACAGCAAAAGAGCGCGCGGAGACCAGATAAACCTGTTGCTGAGCCAGGGTGACCCAGCGCCCAGTTATATAATGCCAGACCTGATCGGAATGCAGCTTTCAGCGGCTACTATACAAGCCAAAGGTTTGGGTCTTGAAATGGCTCAAGTTACCGCTGAGGCGTATCCGGGTGTATTGAGTGAAACCGTTATACATCAGTCCCCCAAATCAGGCTATATGGTGTCAGAGGGGCAACGGGTGGAATTGGTGATTAGTGAAAATAACGGCCAACCCCAAATTTAGTTGAACAACAAACGTAAGCGAACCTTGAAAGGAACATCATGAGCGCTAAACGGTATGTGAAGATTGCGCCCTCTATCTTATCGGCCGATTTTTGTCGTCTGGGTGAACAGGTAGCTGAGGTTGAAAAAGCCGGGGCTGATTTAATCCACGTTGATGTAATGGACGGTCATTTTGTGCCTGACATAACCATTGGGCCATTAGTTGTGGGTGCGCTTAAAAAAGTAACCCCTATGCCGTTAGATGTACATTTAATGGTGGATAATCCAGATCAATTAATTCCAGCCTTCATTGATGCTGGCGCCGACTTAATCACCGTACATGTGGAGGTTTGCTATCACCTGCATCGTACTATCGGTTCCATCAAGCAGAAAGGCGTAAAAGCCGGGGCGGTATTAAATCCCACGACCCCATTGTCTCTACTGGAGCATATCCTGCCCGATGTGGATATGATACTGCTTATGTCGGTTAATCCGGGCTTTGGGGGTCAAGTGTTTATTCCCCAGGTGCTGGATAAGCTGGCCAACTTGCGCCGCTTGGTGGATGAGCAGGGATTAAATATCGAGATAGAAATCGATGGCGGGGTTAAGCTGGACAATGCCGCTAAAATTGCCAAAAACGGAGCGGATATTGTGGTAGCCGGTTCCGCAATATTTGATAACCCGCAGCCGGGAGAAATGGTAAAGCAGATGAGGGCTGTCCTGGATGAGGCATAGGTTGCGCTTATTAAAGGGTACCCTAAATCTTTTGCTTTGTCTGGGCCTGTTGCTTACCGGTTACGGACTGGTGGAGGCTGAGACAACCTTGCACGAGCTCATCGAAACTGGTAATGCCTTAGTCAGGGAAGAAAAGTATGAAGCGGCTGTCCGCACTTATAAAACGGCCTGGAAGTTGTACAATTCCTCAGACGTGGTGTATAATCTAGCCGTTGTATACGACCATGAGCTTGAATTTACGGCTAAAGCGGTGTATTATTATGAAAAATTTTTATCTTTGGAACCTGAGGCAGCCGAGGCTCCCCAAATCAAAGAATGGTTGTCATTGGCAAGACAGAGGCTAAGCCCGCAGCAGGGTGGAAAAACGGTAATACAGGCTAAACTATTGCCCCTTTCAAATAAGCTCATGGACCCAGCCAGTGATGAGTCTTGTCTGAAAGGCAATGAACACCTGGCTCAAGGCGAATATGAAGCTGCGATTGGGGCTTATCGTAAGGCGCTTTTATCTAATAAATCGCAGGCCGCCTGCTATAATTTAGCCGTTCTGTATGATTACGGTTTACAATATAAAGCCAGCGCCATATATTATTATCAGCGTTTTTTAGGAATAGCTCCCGATTCAGCCAATGCTCCTGAAGTAGCTACCCGCTTAGAGCAGGTTAAGCAGGAATTGCTGCACGATCAAGACCCGCATGCTGAATCACAAATATACAAACTTCGCACTGCAAAGTAGAATAAATGTTTGGAAAATACTTTAAATCGACTATAATATTGGTAATTGGGATACTGTGTTTATCTGTTACGGTTCAGGCCAGACCGAAGGTTGAGGAGCTGGTGCTGCAAGGAAACAGCTTATGTAACCAGGAAAATACAGGGATGCCGTAGATATTTATAAACAGGCGCTGAGAGAATATAATTCTGCGGATGCCGCCTATAACCTGGGGATAACCTATGAGGTTAATCTCAGCGATATGCAGCAGGCGCTGGATTATTATAAGCGCTTCTTAAAGCTTGAGCCTGGTTCAGATGACACACGCTTGGTAAAGAGGTGGATGGAGGAAATCAAAGCCACCTATTTTCCCAAGGCATCCACAAAACCCACAAAGCCAGAAGAGCTATCCCCCAGACTGAAACAGCTGGTAACCGATTACTTAAAGCAGGCCCGGGAGTTATACCGACAGGCTGAATACGATGATGCGGCAAAAAAGTACCAGGAGGTGTTGGAACTTTATGATTCATCAGATGCCGTCTACAACCTGGGGCTGATTTATGATAAAAAGCTAGATCAGAAACAAAAAGCCATCAAATATTATCAACAATTTCTGGTTCTGGAACCATCTTCACCAGATACGCATATAATACGTCAGTGGATTAAAAAAGCCAGAGAGGATTTGGATAAATCGAACACGTCACCTAAGGGTATCTTGAAAAAATAGAAATTTTCTTCAAGAACAAGGGGACAGGTCCCCAAGGAGCGGTGAGTCGAAAAAGCGCAGTGTACATACGAGTACATGAGCATTTTGAGGGGACAAGTCCCCAAGACGAGCTGCGACACCGTCAATCGGAGAAAAGAGCAATTGGGGACTGGTCCCCTTTTTCAAGGTACCCTAAGACAATAAGGTAAGTTAATGAAATTCAATGTAAGCGCTACCCGCATGGGGTTATTGAAGTTAAAAAAGAGGCTGGTTCTGGCCCGCCGGGGGCATAAACTACTTAAGGACAAGCTGGATGAATTACTGCGCCAATTTATCGAAATGGTTAAGGACTATGAAGGGCTGAGAAGGCAAATGGAGACCGCCATAGCTGATGCCCTGCGGAGCTTCTTGCTGGCTAGAGCAGTCATGTCGCCGGAAACTATTGCCGAATCATTGATCGTGCCTCACGACCGGATAAGCCTCAGCGCTTCTACTTTAAGCATTATGAATATAGCCGTGCCCCAGTTTGAGCTACAGACAAAGGGAGAGCTGTATAACTATGGTTTTGCCGATACCGCTTTTGAACTGGACGCCTCACAGGAGAAGTTTTCTCAGGCGCTACCGCTGATGATCAAGGTAGCCGAGAAGGAACAGGTAATTGAATTACTCGCCGGGGAAATTGAAAGAACCCGCCGCCGGGTAAACGCTTTAGAATACGTGCTCATCCCAGGCCTGCAAGATACCATAAAGCACATCAGCATGCGGCTGGAGGAGTTGGAACGCTCCAACCTCACTCGTCTGATGAAAGTAAAGGATATCGTACGCAAGCACTAGGAGGCGAATAATTCGGGCCTTATTAACAGCAAAACCACATCTTCCTGATAATATTAACTTTGTCAGCTTCCACACAATAATTTTCAGGCAAGCAAAGTTATCATGGACGTTGGCTTTGGACTCTTTTTGATAATAAGTCCAGGCCATGCCTGCATATATAAACTTATGAATAGATCGGGAGGAGGCGAAGCGCCACTATAAAGCAGTCCTATGGTTTTTCTGCCGAAGTCTCTGTATTTGCAAACAAACCAATGTCTATTTCCAGCAATCCTAAATATATTTATACCTTGACACTCTAAGTTTAAAAAGCTATGCTTATAAATATATTTAGGAATCTGTCTGTTGCTGTAGTCCCTGTTTGAACAGTCTTGTAGCCTTTTGGCACTGTAAGTAAATGAAGATTTTTAAGGGTGTAATTCATATTTTTTAACAGCGTTGTCCGCTCCAAGCTTTTGCACACGGTAAAAGTCAATAATTGCGGTAAGTTTCTAACACAAGATTCCTTGTTGATCCTCTCCCTTGGGGGAGAGGATCCCCTCACTCTAACTCTCTCCCCAGAGGGGAGAGAGAACTAAAAGGTATTTTGCGGCTTGCGCAAAAACCTAACCGGACACTACTGATTTTTTAAATAAAGCTGGTAAATTAACCATTAACCATTAATTTAAAGAGGATAGCATGAACCCAAAGGATTTGTATTATTCACAGGAACACACCTGGGCCAAGGTGGATGATGATGTAGTCGTAGTGGGTATTACCGATTATGCCCAGAGCGAATTGGGCGATGTAGTTTTTGTGGAGCTGCCGGAAGAAGGAAAAGAGGTTAAGCAGGGCGAAGCCTTTGGAGTAATAGAGTCGGTAAAGGCGGTATCCGATTTACGTGCACCGGTAAGCGGCGTGGTGGTTAAGGTTAATCAAGAGCTGGAGGATACCCCGGAAGCAGTGAACGAAGACCCCTATGAAAAGGGGTGGATAGTTCAGATTAAGTTGGCTGATACCGCTGAGCTGGACAGCCTGCTTAATGTGGAAAAGTATGAGGCCTCCTTAGGCTGAGAATTATGGTTACCTTATAAAATGCCTCGACAGTGGCGGTTTATTGATAGCGGTTATGGGGATGCATATAGCAATATGGCCATGGATGAGGCGTTATTGCTGTCTGCTATAGAAGGCCATGGGCGGCCTACGCTGAGGTTTTATGGTTGGCATCCGGCGGCGGTGTCCATCGGTTATGCCCAGGATGTAAATGGAGCAGTAAATTTAGCAGCTTGTAAAAAACGGGGCTTGCCCCTGATTCGCAGGCCGACTGGCGGGCGGGGGGTGTTGCATCAGAAGGAATTGACCTATGCCCTGGTAGCCCCGCAGGATTTTTTCCCTGATGGCGGGGTGTTGCCTACCTACCGTATTATTGCGGAGGGATTAGTGCAGGGCCTGCGTCGCTTAGGCGTGGCCGGGTGCTTGACAACTCCCAGGACCAGGACCAGTCCTGGAACCAGAGGGCAGAACGGAGCCGCAGCTTGTTTTCTGGCTTCTTCGTGGTATGAGATAACCGTTGAGGGAAGAAAGCTTATCGGCAGCGCTCAACGGCGGCTTAAGGGGTATATCTTACAGCATGGTTCCATATTGCGGGCCGCAGACTATGAAGCCATACTGGAGTTGTTTCCTGCGCCTAATGCTGGTTCAAGCATAAAGCTTAAGGAACGAATTCGGAATAAAATAACCTCCCTGGGAGAATTGCTTGATCGGGAGTTACCGCTTGAGTATTTAAAGCAGCAGCTTAGGGAAGGTTTTGCCCAGGCGTTAGCTGTGGAATTTGTTGCGGATGAACCTACCGCTTATGAACGGCAGCTGGCCCGTCGGCTTTATGAGCAAAAATATAGTACGCCGCTATGGAATTTTAAGCGAGGTGGAATAAGATGAAACCCCTCAGATTAAAGCTTAAACATGCTTCTGGAGCATTATTATTTGTGGTTTGTACCTTCTGTCTGATTTCAACTGCGGGTGCGCCTCCATCACCCGGCGCTTTTAGTCCCATAGAAATAATGTCCAGGGGTGCAATAGAAGGGCAGGAATATAGAATAAGATCAAATTTGAGACAGTTGCGCATACAAGAAAGCCGTATGCCGCAAGATGTCAGATCAATGGTTACTCTGGCATTGGAGCGGCCCGGGGAGGCTCGGCCGGATGCAATCGATTCCTTTTCACGTGATCGTTCAAAATTCATTGCCGGTGGCTGGATGTGGAACAGCGGAGCTATTCCACTATATGCCGGGGTTACTGGTCCCACTAAAGGGTTTTCAGACCCGCATGGTGAGCTGGTTGAATATGCCGGTACTGATCCCGAAGGGCTTGCGATTACCAAGGAGACCCCCATCACGGAATGGTGGGAGTTCAGCGCGCGCGAGAAACGGGCGGAATTCTTCCGGGCCAGATTCGGGGCTGCCCAGCAAATGCAGGCTATGCCTGGGGTTGATGAAAGCGGATCAAGTGAAACAGGAAGCATGGGGTTTAGCCCCTCTGGTGGTGGAATGGCGCCGGGTGGAGCAGACGCATAGTGAGGGTTTTATCCTACCCGATCTATTCATAAACTCAGACTCCTAGATTCGCCAGACCTCTTGTGAGATAAGGTGCATGAGCCAACGTCCAATAAAGCTTTGTTTGCCCAAGGCTGCTGATCAGGAAGCTGATAAATTTATACTTTTCAACTAAATGTTGATTCGCCCATAACAATACCCGCATTTCTCGGGTACTATAAAGCCCGACTACATTAAGTCGGGCTTTATAGTAAAAGGCAGACCCCTGCAGACGGAAGCGGGGGCTTAGTTCCAGCGCAAATGCATGTATATGAATTGACAAAGCGAGAAAAATATGGCCCAACCAGTAATTGCTATCGTGGGACGTCCCAACGTCGGTAAATCGACCCTCTTCAATCGCTTATCCGGTTCTCGTCAAGCCATAGTCCACAACGAACCTGGAGTAACCAGAGATCGCATGTATGCCGCCTGCCAGTGGGGAGGCCGGCAGTTTTACTTAATAGATACCGGTGGTTTGGATTTATTTACCAATGAGGATTTGGGACAGCAGGTGAGAAAGCAGGCCGAAGTCGCCCTGGAGGAATCCAACGCAATTATTTTACTGCTGGATGCCCGTGATGGATTGACCCCCCTGGATAAAGAGATAGTGCGCCAGTTATGGAAGCGGGGTAAGCCGATAGTAGTGGCGCTGAATAAGGTGGACAATCCCAATAATCAAGCGCAGCTGACTGAATTTTATGCGTTGGGATTACCCCATATGTTTTCTATCTCGGCCGAACATGGTTTGGGAATTGGCGACTTAATAGAGGAAGTAGTCAATCTGCTGCCGCCTGATGTTCAGCAGGAACCTCAAACAGATGAGCAATGTGCCTTACGGATGGCAGTCGTAGGGCGACCAAATGTAGGAAAATCCACTCTGATTAATCGACTGTTGGGCGAAGAACGCATTTTAGTGAGCGATGTGGCAGGGACTACCCGCGATGCCATTGATTCTGCCATAGAATGGGAAGGAAACACATACCAGCTGATTGACACAGCGGGCATCAGGAAAAAGGCCAGAGTAAAAGCGGTATTAGAAAAATATAGCGTTATTAAGGCCTTGGCCGCTATTGAACGCAGTGATGTGGCGCTGGTGTTGATGGATGCCTCCCAGGGGGTAACCGAGCAGGATGTCAAGATTGCCAGTTACGCCCACAAGGCACATAAAGCTAGTATTGTCATTATGAATAAATGGGATCTGGCGCCTAAAGACAGCTCCACTATGCATGATTATATCCCGCTCATTAATGAGCGGCTTAAGACCATGAATTATGCCCCCATAATTTTTGTATCGGCCTTAAACGGGCAGCGGGTGCTGGATATTTTGAAACTGGCGAAAAAAGTGGGGGAACAGTATGCCAGACGCCTCTCCACTCCACAGTTAAATAATCTGCTTCAAGAAGCAATAAGCCGACATCATCCACCGGCCTATAAAGGTAAGCTGGTAAAATTTTATTACATTACCCAAGTATCTACCAGGCCGCCGACGTTTATCTTATTCACCAACCACCCCAAAGGATTAACTGTGGCCTACCGGCGGTATCTGATGAATCAAATGCGACAAACATTTGGTCTGTCCGGCACCTCATTGGTGATAAAAACCCGCGAGCGACACTAACATTTAAGGTCATAATAATGAACCCGAACGAACAACTTGAATTAATCAAAAACGGTACCGAAGAGATTATTCTGGAGCAGGAATTACTAAAAAAACTAAAACACGCCGAAAAAACCGGCCGACCGCTTAATATCAAGGCTGGCTTTGACCCCACCGCTCCGGATTTACATCTGGGGCACACGGTGTTGATTAATAAGCTAAGAACTTTTCAACGCCTGGGACACAATATCTTATTTTTAATCGGTGATTTCACCGCCATGATCGGTGACCCCAGCGGCAAGAGCCAGACGCGGGTGGCCTTAAGCCGTGAGCAGGTGCTGGAAAATGCCCGGACGTATAAGGAGCAAATATTCAAGGTGTTAGATGAGGAGAAAACCCAGCTGGTGTTTAACAGTAGCTGGATGCAGCCCCTTCCGGCTGAAGATTTGATACAGTTATGCTCACACTACACCGTAGCCCGCATGCTGGAGCGCAATGACTTCCAGCAGCGCTACGCCAACCGACAGCCAATCAGCATCCATGAGTTTATATACCCCCTCATTCAGGGATATGATTCCGTTCAACTCAAAGCGGATGTGGAGCTAGGCGGTACTGATCAAAAATTCAACCTGCTGGTCGGGCGCGAGTTGCAGCGGGATTATGGGCAGGAACCTCAAGTAATCATTACCCTGCCTATATTAGAGGGATTAGATGGGGTGGAGAAGATGAGTAAGTCCCTGGGGAACTATATCGGCATAACTGACCCGGCCAATGATATGTTCGCCAAACTAATGTCGATTCCTGATGCATTAATGCTCAGATACTATAGACTATTGACCGAACTTACTCCTTGTGAGCTTAGTAAATTGGAGCAAGAACTGGCCGACGGCGGCCTGCATCCCCGTAAAGCCAAAGCTCAATTAGCGGCTATGATCGTAAGCGCCTACCATGACCAGGCAGCCGCAGGGGAAGCCGAAGAAGAATTCGAGCGGGTGCACCGGCTTAAAAAACTGCCTGCGGATATTGAAGATAAAGGGGTTATCAAGTGGGATAAGCCGAAAATCTGGGTAGCCCATTTAATTACCGGCGTAGGCCTGCTTAAAAGTTCCAGTGAGGCCCGGCGCATGATTCAGCAGAAAGCGGTGAGCATAAATCAAGCATTGATAACCGATATAAACCTGGAATTGCCATCCGGTGAATATACTATTCAGGTGGGACGGCGCAAATTCTGCAAGATTCAGGTTGAGTGTACGTAAAGTATTAATACCAAGTTGCATTCAAAATGATATTAATTTCTCACTCGGGTGGGTCGGCCTTCAGGCCGACCAAAGAGCGGAGGGCTAAAGCCCTCCCTACCCATTTAGTATATGTTTGATTGCAACTTGGTATTAATCGATATTTAGTTCTGTCTTTTGATGTTTCGGCCTGGAGACAGGCCGAAACATCGAACCGGATTGATAATAGAGTTGATCTAGTATACAATCTGCTACAATGATTGCCTCTAAACAAAAACCATTATATTTAACCCTGTTTTTCACCAGTACCGCACTGCTGAGCTATGAGATATTCTTAACCCGGATTATCTCAGCCATGTTCCTAAAGTATTTCTCGGTGCTGGCTATATCGGTCACCATGGCCGGTTTGGGCATGGGTGGTATGCTGGTGCAGGTGTATCTGAAGGGAAAAGATGCCACGCGCCAGGCTTTCTACTATTATTTGTCTGCTTTGTGTCTCTGCACAAGTTTAATTATTATCCCCATTTTCTTTAGTTATGTAAGAATCCCCAGCTTCGTTATGTACACATCAGACCTGTTTATGATGGCCATATTCATCGGCTTATGCATAATGCCCTTTTTCTGGGGCGGGATAATTCTGGTGTTGGCGTATCAATATAATGCCGATCAAGTACACCGCATCTATTTATTTGACTTATTGGGTGCGGCCAGTGGATGTTTATTGGCCCTTTTTATGCTCAATCAAACGGACGGTTTTAGCGCTGTTTTATTCTCAGCCGTTGTTGGTATTGTTGTTTTACTGATTAATTCGGTAAATATTGAAAAAAAGTTAAAAAAGCTGGCCTGGGGAGTAAGCCTGCTGATAGTGGGGCTTTTTGTTTTTAATCACTTAACCGGCACCTGGAAGCTACCGCATCCATCAGGGAGAAAAGATGCGCTTTCATTTGAGAAGTGGAGTGAATTTGGGCTGACTACCATTGCTAAAAAATCACGTTTTAGCGGGAGAGGGGTGAGTCAGGCGTTTGAACCCCTCGATCCCAATACATTCAAGGTGATCAGTCAGGATTACAACTCCTCCACCCATGTGGTTAATGCCGGGATGGCGATGGATGAGCTTGAGAAGATAAAGCGCCAGATTGCCTGCTTTCCGCTGTTGTTCAAGGAGTCACCGCAGGTGTTGGTGTTAGGTGCCGGTGGGGGCAAAGATGTCTTCGCCGCTCTCTTAGCCGGCAGTCCGAAGGTTACAGCGGTTGAATTTAACCGCACCGTAGTAAATGACATCATGCAAAAACAGCTCTATGATTTCTCGGGTGGGCTTTATGACCGTAAGGATGTAGAGGTAATCGTGGATGAAGCGCGAAATTACTTAACCCGCAGCAAACAGAAATTTGACGTGATCCTGCCGGTTAGCGGCGCCACTCCGCGGCTTCTGGCAGCCGGCTGCTATGGGTTTTCCACCGAGTATCTACAGACCAGGGAGGCCTACCGGGCGTACTTAAAGCACTTACATCCCAAGGGGGTATTCGCTACCACCTTTTCTTTTGATTCCACTACCGTAGAGAAGCGTTTCCAGCCTCCCTACCGAATCCTGGCTACCATTAAAGAGATGTTGCAGGAGAGCGGGCGGCAGCCCAAAGAGCATATCATGATCATCGGCGGTAAAACCAACTCCAAGATAGCCAGTTATGACTATACTGTTTGCGTTGTATTCTCACCAGATCCATTCTCCAGGGCCGATGCCCGGCGGGCGGCCCAAATTGCCGGAGACATGGGATTCGGCCTGATCTTTTCTCCATATCACCAAGCCCCGGGGCTGCTGTCGCGCTTTTTACTGGATAAGAACAATGAACTTTTTTATCGGCACGCACCGTTAAATATTCGACCGGTTAGTGATGATAACCCGTTTTACTATAACCACTTAAAGCCTGAAGATTGGGCAACCTGGAGCAAAGTACCGGCTTACCTTAAGTTTATGGCGGCTATTGTGGTAATATTTTTTATGTATCTGATGCTACTAATTATACTGCCCATATCAATTTCCGCCGGACGAAAGAAAAAGGAAAAAATCCGCATTCCGATTTGTAATTTGCTGTATTTTGCTTCTTTGGGCCTGGGATTTATTAGTATCGAGCTAACCCTTATGCAGCGGGTGAGCGCTTTTATCGGCATCCCCAGCTACGGCTTTTTCACCACTGTGTGTGCGTTTACCTTATCTATGGGATTCGGGAGTTTAGTGGCCGGTAAATTACCCAGAGAGTGGATTAAGCGGGGAATATTGCTCATAATCATGCTGTTGAGTGTAATTTTAGTGATCTATCACCAGCTGTGGCCCGTCATAATTATAAACCTGGCCGGGTGGAATACAGCACAAAAAATCACCTTAAGCATGATTATGCTGTGCCCGATTGGGCTTCTGACCGGCATGCCGTTTGTGTTCGGTATTCGGCTACTGGAAAAAGGCGCTGCTGATACGGTGGCCTGGATGTGGGCCATTAACGCCACCACTTCCACCATGGGTTCGGTGTTGGTTACCCTGGCCTGGCTGTTATGGGGCTATACCAAAACCACTACCTTAGGTTGGGGTTTTTATCTGGCAGCCGGCATAGCCTCCTGCTTTATGTTTCCAGCTAGGAGTCTGTCGGACTTTAGCAGCAGAATATGGTATAATGGTCGGAAATAAATCTTTGCCATGAAGGGGCCAAAAGATGAGTG